>NZ_JBHZDH010000001.1:130650-189303 GCF_042755925.1 Lysinibacillus sp. NPDC059133
TTTAACAGAAGGTCGCCGTGGTGCAGCACTACGTTTAGCCATTGAAAAGGGCGCAACGACATTTGTTGCACCACCCGAAACGTTTTGTGAACGTTCTTATGCAAAAGCACAAAGTGAAAACATTCAATTTTATCACCTGAAAAGTAATACCCCCTATGAAGCATTTACATCAGCACTAGCGAATGGAGAGATTTCACTTTCTACGACATTACCAGAAGCGGAAATTTTACCAAGCGCACCTGTAACAAAATAATAAAAGATATGGAGGAATGAGCATGGTTGAATTTATTACAATGGCCCCGACTTCAGGAGATAGTGAGTATGTAGGAGGTCCATCGAAGGACAAAAATATTGATGGTTGGACTGGTACTGGTACGGATGCCAATCGTGAACCGTCTGTTGACTATATTACACAAGTTGCACAGGCTGCAGAACGTGGAGGTTTCTCAACGTTATTACTGCCAATTGGTGGCTTATGTATCGACTCACTTGTTGCGGCATCACATTTAACAGCAAGAACCGAAACTTTAAAATTTTTATATGCAGTTCGTCCAAGTTCAACAGCACCGACGATTTTGGCAAAGCAGTTTGCTTCCATTGATGAATGGTCGAATGGTCGTATCAACGTTAACATCGTCACAGGTGGTTCACCACAGGAGTTAGCAAGTGATGGGGATTTACTATCTCACACAGAGCGCTATCGTCGCACACGAGAATATATCTATATCTTAAAACGACTTTTTGCGGGCGAGAAATTTGATTTTAACGGTGAATTCTATCAGTTAAAAGGTGCGTATTTACCACGATTACCAAAACAAACACCACCTATTTTCTTTGGAGGTTCCTCGGATGTAGCAAAAGCGGTGGCGGCAGATTTAGCTGATGTATACATGCTATGGGGTGAAACAATAGAAAATACGAAAGCAGAAATTGATTCGGTGAAGGCGCTCGCGTCACAAAAAGGGCGAGAGCTGTCGTATAGTTTTTCATTCCAAGTGGTCATTGGTGATACAGAAGAAGAAGCATGGGCGAAAGCAAATAAGCTCATTAGTCAGGTAGATCCAGAATTTTTAGCATTTAAACATCAACAAACACTAGCAAATGGGGCAGTGGGTGTGAATCGTTTGCATACGTTAATGGTGGCGTCAAAAGACAATAATTTTGTCATTGGACCAAACTTATGGGCGGGTTTAACGCAAGTATTGTCTGGTAATTCCATTGCATTAGTAGGCACACCAGACCAAGTTGCAGCACGTATCGTTGAATATGCGGATTTAGGCTTTGATAAAGTGCTATTACGCGGATTCCCTCATTTAGAGACCATCGAAGAAGTTGGCCAAAAAGTAATTCCACGTGTTCGAGCGTTATTAGCGGAGCGCGAAGCAAAAGTTGTATAAGGAGGAATGGACCGATGACAAAAAAACAGATGAAACTAGGCGTCTTTTTAATGGGCACAGGGCATCATATTGCCTCATGGCGTCATCCAGATGTGCCGAGCGATGCAAGTGAAAGTATTGCATTTTTTCAGCACATCGCACAAGTGGCGGAAGCTGGAAAACTAGATATGTTATTTTTAAGCGATGGGCTATCGTTTAACCATTTATCGCATCCGGCTGAACTTGTGCGCTTTGAACCGTTAACATTGCATGCGGCATTATCAACCGTGACGAAAAATATCGGCTTAACAGCAACGGCTTCGACAACATATAATGAGCCATTTCATATAGCCCGGAAATTCTCCTCGCTCGATCATTTAAGTGGTGGTCGTTCAGGATGGAATGTGGTGACATCTTATTACGAAGCAGAGGCGTTAAACTTTAATCAAAATTCACATTTAGACCATACGCTTCGTTATGATCGTGCAGAAGAATTTGTAGAAGTAGTAAAGAGGTTATGGGACAGCTGGGAGCAAGAGGCGCTTGTCCGAGATAAAGACCTTGGCACTTATTTTGATAAACAGAAGCTACACACCTTAGCTTTTAAGGGCAAGTATTATGCAGTAAAGGGACCATTGAATTCATCTCGGTCTCCACAAGGACGTCCAGTCATAGTACAGGCAGGTTCATCGGAATCGGGCACAGATTTAGCTGCTAAAACAGCCGATGTTATTTTCACAGCCCAGCAAACATTAGAGGATGCGCAGTTCTTCTATAGAAAGCTAAAGGATAAGGCCATAGCCTTTGGGCGCAATGCAGATGATGTGAAAATTATGCCCGGTGTGTCACCGTATGTAGGTGATACAGAGGAAGAGGCCTATGCGAAATACGAACAATTGCAAAGTCTGATTACACCTGAAATTGGCTTGGATTTCCTGTCAGATTATTTAGGGGGCTTTGATTTTTCAGGCTATGATCTAGATGGCCCACTACCGAAAGATATTCCGCTGACGAACGGTAATCAAAGTCGTCAACAGTTGATTGTGGCGTTGGCGGAGCGCGAGCAGCTGTCCATTCGTGAATTGTATTTACGTATTGCAGGCTCACGCGGGCATCGTTTAATTTTTGGGACGCCTGAACAAATTGCCGATCAGCTAGCGGAATGGATGGATAAAGGTGCAGCGGATGGTTTTAATATTATGCCGCCATATTTCCCAGATGGATTTACTGATTTTGTGGAAAAGGTAGTGCCTATTCTACAACAACGAGGTATTTTCCGTACAGCATACGAGGGTACAACATTACGAGAAAATTTAGGTTTACCACAGGTGTTGTCACGTTATGACAAGGTAGAAGTTTAACTTCTTTCAGCAAATGTTTTCTGTAGCGAAAGCGAAGCGTCAGCTACAAATGTTCTGGTAGCGAAAGCGAAGCGTCAGCTACAAATGTTCTGGTAGCGAAAGCGAAGCGTCAGCTACAAATGTTTTGGTAGCGACAGCGGAGCTTATGAGAGATTCGGACGAGATTTTTGAAATTAAAAGAGCGGAAAAATACGTCAAAAAAACAGGATGATTACAACGAATCATCCTGTTTTTTGCGTATATATTTCGTGCAATAGCCTATTCATAAAAACTTTTTGGAATTTCACCAATATGTCTGCGATGATACAGTAAAGGTTCCTTTTGTGCATCATCAATTTCTAGGACCTGCCCAATAAATATCGTATGATCTCCAGCGTCGATTTGCTGAAACGTTTTGCATTGTAAAATGGCTGCGGTATCATGCAAAACCGGTAGACCTAAAGCAGAGATTGACCATTTAGCCTGTGCGAAGCGATCTGGGATTTTACTTGAAAATAGCGTACATAAGTGTTCTTGATTGTTCGCTAAAATATTAACAGCAAACTTTTGAGCTACTGTAAAATATGGATGCAGCTGTGATTTTTTATCGAGCGACCACAAAATAAGGAGTGGATTTATGGAAACGGATGCAAAGGAATTGACAGTTAAGCCAAAAGGCTCATTTGCGTCATTACAAGCAGTGACAACCGTAACGCCTGTTGGATAATTACCTAATGCTAGTTTAAAAGCAGCTACTTTGTCTGTCATTCTAATCACCTCTTCATTGATTTATGGAAATGAAAAATCTTTGCTGATGCACCATCAGCATTTCAATCATTTCGTTGCTGAGCATTTAAATATAGCGGTCATAAAATATAGTAACTTCTTAATAATTATAATATTCTTAATTTTATTTTAAACCAACAAAACTAACAGGTAAAGTATATAATAGAGAAAAAAAGGGGGGATAGTCATGACTTTATATTTTGACCATCTAGTTCATCAAGTTCAATCACCAGAGAATACAAAGATTTTCTTAAATAAACGTAATATCCATACAGTTAACGGTGGTCAACATACAATGTGGGGGACATACAATACGTTAAGCTACTTTGGATTAAACTATATTGAGCAAATAGCCATTTATGATCGTCATTTATTTGAAAATGCAGTGAAATTGCCTTATTCACTACATTATACGTTTAAGCATACAAACGAGCGCTATGGTTTTTCAAGAATTGCGTTACGTACAAAAAATATTAAGGAAGAGGGACAACGTTTGCGTGCACTTGGCTTCGAAGTATATGGACCTGATGCTTGTAGTCGTACAAGACCAGACGGCTCCGTAGTTGAATGGAAGCTATTGCATTTTGGGAAGCCAGGGCTGGAAATTGATTTCCCATTTTTGATTGAGTGGGCTGATACAGATGAGGAACGTGTTGCGCAATTAAAAGCAAATGGAGCCATTAAGACCGATCAACCCATATCGATGGAATCTGTACAATTTTATGTAAAAGATGTGCAAGCTACGGTGAAACTATGGAGGGAAGTATTACAATTACCAGAGCCTGAACAACAAGAACAGTTTATTTCCTTACATTTACCAAATATTCGCCTAGATTTTTATGACGAAGTTACTGCTGCTACTATGGCGCTAGGTCATTTAAATAAAGGGCCGTTTGGGGTTACACTTAAGGATACTGATAGAACGAAGGAAACGCTAGTTTTTCCAGGAGCTTTTTATTGGATCAATAGCTGAGGAGAGTTTAAAAGATCTATGAAGAGCATTTGAAAAAAAGGAGCCGTTCATCAAACGAACAGCTCCTTTGTACTTAAAATTTTACAACATTTGACGCCTGTGGTCCTCGATTGCCTTCCACCACATCAAATGATACCTTTTGACCGTCTTCAAGTGTACGGAAGCCTTCCTCCTGGATTCCCGTAAAATGTACAAAAACATCTTCTCCATCATCACATTCAATAAAGCCATAACCTTTTTCATTATTGAACCACTTTACGATTCCCTTTTGCATAAGCATTCGCCTCCCATGCGCTTGAAAGTAGAATAAAATCAATTAAGTCGTGACATAACCTGCGAAAATGTGAAAAAATGCATTTTCATTAAGAACATACATGAATTGAGCAAAGTTGTCAATTGATTGTCGAAATGCTTGTATAACTAACTATGATTTTTTTCACAATTAAGTCTATAATGGAAATTAACAACATAGAAAGTAGGATGCCAAATGACAACGACAAATCAACCTTTATCAGATTTAGAAATCGCAAATCAAGCGGTTATGAAGCCTATTACAGAAATCGCGAAAGATGCAGGTATTCCAGAGGATGCACTTGAGCAGTATGGTCGCTACAAAGCAAAAATTGATCCATTAAAAATAACAGCACATGGTGAGGATGCAAAGGTTGTATTAGTTACTGCCATTAGTCCAACTCCAGCAGGTGAAGGGAAGTCAACTGTAACGGTTGGACTTGCTGATGCACTTCATCAATTGAATAAAAATGTTGTTGTTGCTTTACGTGAGCCTTCACTCGGCCCTGTAATGGGTGTAAAAGGTGGAGCAACAGGTGGTGGATACGCACAGGTTGTACCGATGGAGGATATAAACTTGCATTTCACTGGTGACCTTCACGCGATTACGACGGCGAATAATGCATTATCAGCCTTTATTGATAATCATATCCACCAAGGAAATGCTTTAAACATTGACCCTCGCCGTATTATTTGGAAACGTGTAATGGATTTAAATGATCGCGCCCTTCGTAAAGTTGTTGTGGGTCTAGGTGGTCCTGTGCAAGGGATGCCACGTGAGGACGGCTTTGATATTACCGTTGCATCAGAAATTATGGCAGTCTTTTGTTTAGCTACAAGCATTGAAGATTTACGTGAACGTTTAGCAAGTATCGTAATCGGTTATACATTTGAGCGTGAGCCTGTTTTCGTACGTGATCTTCAAGTAGAAGGAGCTTTAACTTTATTATTAAAGGATGCCTTCAAACCAAACTTAGTGCAAACACTTGAAGGAACACCTGCCATTATCCATGGTGGACCATTTGCCAATATTGCACACGGCTGTAACTCGATTATGGCGACACAAACGGCTCGCAAGCTAGCTGATATTGTTGTGACAGAAGCAGGTTTCGGTTCAGATTTAGGTGCTGAAAAATTCATGAACATTAAAGCACGTAAAGCAGGCTTTAAACCAAGTGCCGTTGTCATTGTGGCTACTATTCGTGCCTTAAAAATGCATGGCGGTGTACCAAAAACAGAGCTTGTAGGCGAAAATGTTGATGCGCTTTTACAAGGAATTGAAAATTTAGCTAAACATGTCGACACGGTTCGTACATTTGGTGTTGAACCGATTATCGCTTTAAATCGTTTTATTACGGACACAGAAGCTGAGTTAGAAGCAGTCCTGAACTGGTGTCAAGAAAATCATGTTCGTATTGCTCGTACAAATGTTTGGGAAGAAGGCGGTAAAGGTGGATTAGCCTTAGCTGAGCAAGTAGTAGCCGTATTAGAAGAAGAAAATAACTTCTCTCCCTTATACGATGTAACAGAGTCCGTTGAAGAAAAAGTTCGTACAATTGTTCAAAAAGTGTATGGTGGGAAAGATGTACAATTTACCGAACAAGCGAAAAAACAAATTGCTCAAATCGAAAAATTCGGCTGGGATTCTCTACCGATTTGTATGGCGAAAACACAGTATTCTTTATCCGACCAACCAAGTCTTTTTGGACGTCCAGAAGGCTTTACCATCACAATCCGTGAAGTGATACCAAAACTTGGTGCGGGATTCTTAGTTTGTCTTACAGGCGATATTATGACAATGCCAGGTTTACCAAAAGCACCAGCTGCCTTACGCATGGATGTAGATAATGAAGGACATGCGGTAGGGTTGTTCTAATTGATACAAAAAAATTAACGTTAAAGCTGCTCCTTTTTCTAATAGGGGCAGCTTTTAACTTTTTTCAGCGGGTGTACAAACAACCGCTGAAAGAAGTTAAAGCCTCCGGCGGATTTTTAGAAAGTTCAAAGTAGTTAGGCTCCATATCGAATCAGTAAAAAGCTAGCCAACCATAAAAAAATGGCTACTCGAATGATTAGATCCATTGTCAATTCAAAGGCAGAAAGCTTTCTTTCTCGTTTTACCTTTTTAAGAAGTCTAACGGAAAAAGCAGAACATAGAAGTAGAACGGCAATAGATAGTTCATATATGTTTTCTAAAAGGCTTGTATTTTCTAAAAGATTTTTCAACAAAATCATCCTCTCTTTTAGAGGTTATGAGCTATTCCATTGTATTATGTAGGCACTCTGGTGTATGATCAGGGGCCTTTTTTGTGTTTACATATCAAGTTAAATTTACGCAAAGTAATATAGGAACTCTATTGTAAAAGTACACCCAATATTGGAAAGAAAAAAGTGGATTTTTATCACAAATCTCATTGTTAAATAAATTTTTATTAAAAATAGATTGAATTTTCTTTTTATTTTAAATATAATTTACTTAATTTATTAATTGGAACACTGTTCCGATAATAGGAACACGGAGGGATGAAGAGTTGAAAATCGCAACAGATATTGGCGGTACCTTTACCGACCTAGTTTACACGGATGAGAAGGGAAATCTTCAGTTTGACAAGGGGCATACGACTCCAGGTCATTTTGAGAACGGCATATTAAATGTATTAGGACGACATGTAACGGAAGATTCTCTTATTGAATCATTTATTCATGGTTCAACAGTCATTATTAATACATTAACGGAAAGAAAAGGGGGCGTAGTTGGATTAATTACGACGAAAGGTTTCCGTGACGTGCTAGAAATTGCCCGTGGGAACCGACCAGACCTATACAATTTTAAATATAAGAAGCCAAAACCTTTTGTTGAGCGCTATTTACGACAAGAAATCGCTGAGCGAATCGATTTTAAAGGTAATGTTATGAAGGCACTTAATGCTGAGGAAATAGGTAATATCGTACGTGAATTTAAAGAATTGGGTGTAGAGGCCATAGCAATTTCAC
The DNA here is from genome assembly GCF_042755925.1 of Lysinibacillus sp. NPDC059133. Taxonomy (NCBI): domain Bacteria; kingdom Bacillati; phylum Bacillota; class Bacilli; order Caryophanales; family Bacillaceae; genus Lysinibacillus; species Lysinibacillus sp. NPDC059133. Next base: position 138,411 of record NZ_JBHZDH010000001.1, read on the forward strand.
TAATTCATGGCTATAAAAATCCAATACATGAATTAAAGCTTAAAGAAGAAATTTTAAAAATTTGGCCAGAGGTGTATATTACACTTTCGAGTGAAACGATTAAGGAATATCGCGAATATGAAAGAACGAATACAACAGTTTTAAATTCATACGTTAAGCCAATTGCACACGCGTATTTAAAAAGTTTAAAAGAAAAATTAAACACAATCGGTATTACAGATCATTTGAAAATTATGCAATCCAATGGTGGTACAACTAGCTTTGATAAAGCAATGGAATTGCCGATCAATCTTGTGGAATCTGGTCCAGTAGCTGGTATGTTTGGGGCAGCGAAATTAGGTGAACTTTTAAATGAATCCAATATTATCGCTTTTGATGTTGGCGGAACGACTGCAAAATGTTCGCTAATTACAAATGGAAAAGTAAATGTCACAACAGATTACTATATTGAAAGAAATGAAAAGTTTGCAGGCTATCCGATTAAAACTCCAGTTGTTGATATCGTGGAAATTGGCAATGGCGGTGGTTCCATCGCTCGTTTGGATCAATTCGGCTCCTTAAAAGTTGGTCCAGATTCTGCTGGTGCGAATCCAGGACCAGTTGCATATGGCTTAGGTAATACACAGCCAACGATTACGGATGCAAATATTTATTTAGGAAGATTATCATTAGAAAACTTCGATAATCCAGTGTCTATTGACAAAGTGGAGGAGGCACTTATAGAAGCAATCGCTAAACCGTTTAATGTGACAGCAGAGGAGGCAGCACAAGGGATTTTAGATACTGCCAACTCTAATATGTTAAATGCCCTGAAACTAATTTCTATTCGTAAAGGCTATGACCCTGAAGATTTTACAATGGTTGCCTTTGGTGGCGGTGGTCCTCTACATGCGATTAATTTAGCAGAAGAACTGGGCATGAAAAAAGTCATTATTCCATATGGTTCGTCTGTCTTTTCAGCACTAGGAATGATGATGACGGAATACCGACAAGATTATATCCAAACAAGTTTAATGGACTTTGATCATCATCATCTAGCTGATATTCAGAAAAATATCGATGAAGCTATTGAAAATGCCTATGCGGATGCACCTTTGTCAAAAGATCATTATTATTTTGAAATTAATTATGATCTTCGTTATAAAGGCCAAGAACACGCTGTCAAATTGAATGCATCGAATATTGCTATTTATGAAGAAGAGCTTGCTCATTTAGCAGAAGCTTTCCATATTAAACATAAACAGGAGTTCTCTTTTGATTTACCAGAGACGCCCATTGAGTTAGTGAATTTGCATCTTACTATTTACGGAAAAGATGAAGCGGTGCAATTTAAGGAATTAGAATTCTTCCATATTGACACTTCAATATGTATAAAAGCAACACGAAAGTTATACGTCAAGGAAACAGGCTGGGTAGAGGTAAATGTCTATGATCAACAAAAATTAGTACCTGGCTATGTGATTACTGGCCCTGCTATTGTGGAAAGTCCTACGTCTACAGTTGTGATCAATGAAAAACAATCTATTGAAATAGATAAATACGGTAATCTGATTGTAGAGATGGAGGGGAAATAAAACATGAAAAAAGACGTTTTTGCTATAGAAATTATTCAGGATTCTTTACTAGCTATTGGTGATGAGATGTTTGTAGCGTTAGCTCGTTCGTCCATGAGTCCAGTTATCTATGAGGTATTGGATTATGCTTGTGGTTTAACAGATGCAAAAGGCAATCTAATCAGCCAAGGTAATGGTGTAACAAGTTTTATCGGGATGCTAAGTCCGATGGTACAACGTGTCATTGAAAAGTTTAATCATGGGGAAGATTTACATGAAGGCGATGTCATTATTATTAATGATCCGTATGTTGGTGGAGGTTCGCATTTATCGGATGTTGGTTTAGTCTTACCAATTTTCTATAAAGGTGAGGTTATCGCTTATTCTGCAAACAAAGCGCACTGGACAGAGGTTGGTGGCATGGATCCAGGTTCATTTACAAGTAATTCGAATGAAATCTATCAGGAAGGTCTACAGTTACCTGGTGTGAAGCTTTATCAGAAAGGCGAGCTCAATGAAGGCATTTATGAAATCATTTCTACGAATGTTCGTTTACCAGAACTATCAATCGGAGATATGTTTGCTCAGGTGGCTGCCTTAAAAACGGGTGAAAAACGAATCACGGAGCTTTGTCAGAAATTCGGTGCCGAATCTGTTAAATTGTCCATTCAAAAATTATTGGACAAGGGTGAAAAAATTGTTGAGCTTGAACTACAACAATTACCAAAGGGCGAATTTTATGCGGAAGACTTTATTGAGGGTGATCCTTTAAAAGGCGGACCTTATCCAATCAAAGTAAAGGTAACCATCAGTGAGGAAGAATTTATGTGTGATTTTAGGGGATCACATCCTGCTGTGAATGTGCCGGTAAACTGCTCACAATTTGGTTTGATGGCCAGTGTGCGCGTGATGTTTCTGGCTTTACTTGGCGATATTGATGTCATAAATGAAGGTGTTTTTAAACGCTTAACGATTATGACAGATGACAATTCTATTGTATCTGCCAAACGTCCGCACCCTGTTTCTATGAACTTTGAGGCACGTATTGGTGCAGCGGATTTAATTTGGAAAGCACTTGCACCTCATTTACCAGAAAGATTGTCAGCAGGTCATTTACAGTCGGTTTGTACATTTATCTTAACAGGTAAAAATCCTGAAAATGATGAGTCATTCCTAATTGTTGAACCATCAGTAGGTGGTTGGGGAGCGTCAAATGATGAGGATGGTCAAAGTGGTCAATATTGTATGGGAGATGGGGAAACATATAATCTTCCTGTTGAAATTGCGGAGACAAAATATGGTATTCAGATTGATGAATATAGCTTAAATTGCGATGGTGCTGGTGCAGGGCAATATAGAGGTGGTGTAGGAGTACGTCGAGTTTATACCGTTAATAATGACGGTCAAAAGGTTTCTGTCAATTTAGGTAGACATCAATTTACCCCATTTGGTTTAAATGATGGTGAAGGAGGATCACATAACTATCTGATCATTCATAAAAAAGATGGTACAAAGGTTGGTCCGGTTGGTGTCCTAGCGAATTATGAATTGCAAAAAGGAGACCGTATAGAGCTTGTCACAGCAACAGGGGGTGGCTATGGCAATCCAAAAGAGAGAAGTACGAAAGCAATTGAAAAAGATTTATTAAACGGATATATTTCTTTAGAGGTAGCTGAAAAACGTTACGGTTACCAAAACGCATAGAAGGAGAAATATATATATGACTGTTAAGACATTAAAAAACTCATTGGATATACTTGAATGCTTCGCAACTACAGAAAACGCATTAGGTGTACGTGAAATTTCACGCATGACAAAATTGCACACAAGTGTTGTGCAAAGAACAATCAATACATTTACAGAAGCAGGCTATTTATTACAGGATGAAGCTACAAAAAAATATAAATTAGGTTATAAAATGTTTATATTTCATGATGCACTCGCCAATACTAGTGACCCACATTTTACAATCTATGAATTGATGCAGAGTCTTGCAAGTGAAATTAATGAGTCAGTATTTCTAACTTATATGGATAAAGAGTATGGTGTCACAACAAAAATTGCTGAAAGTAATAAGAATATAAAGTATGCAGTGTCATTAGGTACAAAAATACCACTTTATATCGGCGCTTCCTGTAAAGTTATGTTTGCCTATTTGGACAAAGAAAGACAGCTTGAATTATTAGCGTATTTTAATGAAGAGCAGTCTGAAATGGAACATGAAAAGCTTCTTAACAATTTTCAAGAAGAGCTGCAAATCATACGACAAAATAATTGGTGCGTCACTGTAGGGGAGTACAACGAACATGCTTTTGGTATTAGTGTGCCATTATTCAATCATAAGAAAGAAATCATGGCATCTCTGACGATTTCTGGATTAGTATATGACTTTGACGATCAAAGGGAGAAATACATGCTTGAACAGTTAGTGAAAATTGCTCATCAAATTCAATCTCACATCTCTAAACTATAACAACAATAGGGGAGCTGACACTATGAATAATAAAGTATTACATCCGCGGGCCTTAGAGCCCGTAACTCTATTAATGATAGTCTTAACATCTGTAGTTGGTGCAATTATAGGGATACAACTGATTACTACTTTAGGGATTTCTGCTAATACATCGATTGTTGGTGCAATATTTGCTATGATTCTTGGTAGAATTCCTATTGGAAAACTGATAGCATTTAAATCAGTGCATAGACAAAACATTATTCAAACTGCGATATCATCAGCTACTTTTAGTGCAGCAAGTAGTTTAATGCTGCCAATTGGTATTCCATATGTTTTAGGCTATGAAAATTTAGTATTACCATTGTTTATTGGTGTTGTTTTAGCGATGTTTGTGGATGCTTTATTATTATATAAATTTTTTGATACAAAGATTTTTCCAGCAACAGGTACTTGGCCACCAGGGATTGCAACTGCTGAAGCGATTAAAGCTGGAGATAAAGGTGGTAAAAATGCAAAGGTTCTAATCGGTGGTGTTTTAGTCGGTATTGTGGGAGCTGTACTGAAAATTCCAATGTCAGCTTTTGGAGTAGCGTTTATCGGGAATATTTGGGCGCTTACAATGTTTGGAATTGGTCTTTTACTAAGAGGCTATTCTGTTCAATTATTTAATGTGGATTTAAACCAATACTATATTCCACATGGAGTTATGATTGGGGCTGGTATTGTAGCACTGGTTCAAGTAGCCTTTACTTTATTGAGTAAAGGGTCTGCTGAAAATTCAGAAAAGTTAATCTATTCAAAAAGTCCGAAAGAAATAAGACAAGGCTTTGGTGCAGGTTTTATCGCATATTTAGTCATTTCGTTAGTGATTGCGCTATTAGGCGGTATGATTTCAAATATGTCTATCGGTATGTTACTAGGTTTCTTACTATTCGCAACAATTGCTGCGTTTGTCCATGAATTAATTGTTGGTATTGCTGCGATGCACGCAGGTTGGTTCCCAGCGTTTGCAGTAGCGTTTATTACACTTATTGTCGGCATTTTGATTGGTTTCCCACCACAAGCACTCGCTTTATTAGCAGGATACAGTGCAGCAACAGGTGTAGCATTCGCAGATATGGGCTATGATCTAAAAACAGGTTTTATTTTACGTGGAAATGGTAGTGACCCCGCATTAGAAAAAGAAGGGCGCAAACAGCAAATGATCGCTGGTATTCTAGCCTTCTCTATTTCTGCCATTGTTGTTTTACTTTCTTATAAATCTTATTTTGCACAAGATTTAGTGGCACCTGTAAATCATGTGTATGCTGCTACAATTCAATCTGGTGTTACAGGTGACGTAGCGAAACAATTATTAATTTGGGCGATTCCAGGCGCATTAATCCAACTTATCGGTGGTTCAAAACGACAAATGGGTATCTTATTTGCGACAGGTTTATTACTTGTCAATCCGATTGCTGGATGGGCTGTTTTAGCAGGGATTTTACTTCGAACTATTTTCACTTATGTGACGAAAGGTAAGAGAGAATCGGAAATGACTGTATTTGCAGCAGGTGTCATTGCTGGAGATGCATTATATAGCTTCTTCTCTTCTATTTTAAAAATAGGAAAATAGAAAGGAGTCATTTGATATGGTAAAAGTTCTAACTTATGAGGATGGTATAGCAGCAGTCTATGGGGGGGCGATTCTAGGAGGCGGTGGTGGTGGTCTCCTTGAGGAAGGTTTGAAACTTGTTGAGGGAATTTTCGCTACAGGTATACCTCAATTAATCGATATAGCGGATTTAGAGGATGAAGATTTAGTCGCATGTGTGGCGATGGTCGGAGCTCCTTCTGCAGCTGATCAATATATTTCACACGAACAGCTTTGTTGGAGTTATGAAAGTATGAATACGTATATGGGCGACCGTCTAAAAGGTATTATTACAAACGAGAATGGTGCCATTACAACGATTAATGGGTGGTTGCAATCCGTTTTATTGAACGTACCAGTTTTGGATGCCCCCTGTAACGGTCGAGCACATCCAACTGGTATCATGGGTTCATTGAATTTACATGAACAGAAAGATTATAAATCTATGCAATTTTATGCAGGTGGAAAAAATGAATTTGCAATTCAAGGCTTTATAGAGGGTGATTTGCAAAATACTGCAAAAGCTGTTCGCAATGCTTCTATTTTAGCTGGTGGAATGGTAGGGGTTACTCGAAACCCTGTAACCATAGGCTATTTAAAGGAAAATGGTGCACCTCATGCTATTTCCGCTGCGATTGAGCTCGGCTATAGCTTTCTGAATGGACAAACAATCGAAGGGAAATTAGAAAATGTTATTCATCAGTTGAATGGTAAGCACATCATTTCTGGAATCGTGACGGACTATTCGCTAACAAAAGAAAATGGCTTTGACGTTGGAAAATTAAAGGTTGAAGATTTTCATTTAACTTTCTGGAACGAGTATATGACTTTAGCTAAAGAAGGTAATATCCAATCTCAATTTCCAGACCTCATCATGACTTTTGATACGGAAAAAATGATCCCAGTACCGAGCGCAAGCATTAAAGAAGGTATGCACGTTGTTGTTATTTTAGTTGATCAACTTAATCTGAACTTAAGTACAACGATGAAAAATGAGGCGCTGTTACAGGAGATTGATGAGGTTATTAAAGCTGTTCTATAAATGAGTTGAAAAAATAGAAAAAAACAATAAAAGCTGCCATCATCTACAATAAATAAGATGGGCAGCTTTTATTGTTTCTTCAGCGGGTTGGTATTACATAACATAACTATCGTTCCTACTTCCTTCATAACTTAATACTTCATTTACGGCTTAAATAAAATTCGAAAAAAATGTTGCCTAAAAAAGAATTCTCTAGTCTAGTTAGCACGACTCTGATGATTTGACTTTTCGCAAATGTTGGCAAGAAACTGGTATGCTATTTGCCATTAATGGGAGGAGTTACGTTCACACATATTCAGGATAATGAATAGAAGAAGGTAACGTCGATTAATGATAAAAATATCACACGCTTGCGACATATGCTCAAAGCTTTCTTGGTCGTGAAAATAAGATAATTGTTTGTTCACTTATCTCGTCATGTACATTCACTATGCGGGTTAAAACAAAGAATTTCTAAGGGAAAGTGTTCACTTTTATTTGTTTAGATGATTGGTTTTCACTATACGCATGTCATCTTTCAACACAGTATTCAATTGTAAAGCCCGCTGAAGTTGTTAAATCTGTCAAAACATAGTTCTTGTACATCACTGAAATAGTGAGCTACAGAACAAGGTTAAATGTTCTGTACATTCACCTTACAATATTCTGAAAAATTTGTCAATTGAAATCAACTTTCTATATTGTTTTTTTTAGCCTCGTGGTTACTTAATAATTGCCAACTATTCTAAGCAATACAGTATAATAAAGTATGAAGGGACTGAACAAAGATTATGAACATTTTAATGGACAAAGTACGGGGAATTTACGAACAATTTGATGCTAGTCATGATTTTCAACATATTGAACGTGTTTATCGAAATGCGTTAGCGATATTACAAACAGAGTCAGAAGCGGATGCAGAAGTTGTGAAAATTGTTGTGCTCTTGCATGATGTGAGTGATAAAAAGTATACCGATAGCAAAGAGCAAGAAAATAAGCTGATTGCCGAGCTACCTTTAAGTGAAGAAAAAAAGCAACATATTCGGGATTGCATCGAACAAGTATCGTTTAATGGTGGCAATGAATTAGAAGCAACTTCTCTCGAAGCAAAAATAGCACGGGATGCAGATCGTTTAGATGCGATTGGAGCAATCGGTATTGCACGTACGTTTGCTTTTGGTGGGGCTAAGGGTCGAAAGCTTTATGATAAAGAAGAGGATGCACGTACGAATATGACAGAGGACGAGTATCGTAGTAAAAATACATCCTCAGTTACCCATTTTTATGAGAAGCTATTATTGCTAAAGGATTTAATGATTACAGAGAAGGGCAAACAAATGGCTGAAGAACGCCATCAATTTATGGTGCAGTTTTTAGAGCAATTACAAAATGAGATAGTTGAGATTCCCACCCCTAAAGGGACAAGCTGACTAATGTCAGTGGGATTCCTGAGTAACTAAGCGTTCGCAGTCCATTTCTGTTTTGAACAGCTCTCAAGATTGGGGTATCCCATTACCCCTCCCTATCCAGTGCATATAGCAGATAGGGCTACGCTACTGTTACCATAGCGTATAGTTGGTTCGTTCCATGTGTTTTAGCGTCTTTTTCATGACGACACATATTGTTTTACCGATAGCATGAATTAGGCTATCGAACCATATACAATATCCAATTTTCAATGAACGAGCGTGTTTTAAAGACTTTTACTTGTCTATACATGAAGGATAACACCCTTTCAGACAATTAAGGTAGCAATAGTTACCTCTTGTCTGACCTCACTTTCATCCCATGTCTAAAGACGGGCTATACCCGGCATGGGCTTTCTCATTCGGAAAATCTGTAAGTAATTCAAGACAAAAAATATGAGCACTCTAAATATAGATGTCTCCCTAAAAAATCCGTTGTCTTTCTTAATAGACAACGGATTTTTAGGGATGAACAATTTTGATAGAGCATGAACAAAAACGTGTAAGTTTATTTATTTTACTTTAGCTTGAGCAGGATACGAGTCTGCAATCGTACCATCACTGTGAAACCCTGTCCGTCTTTTTTCTGAACATCCTGTCATTAACATAATAAAACTCAACTACGTTAAACCTACTGTGGATTCTTCAAATTCATTCCCTCCTCCAATATTTCTTTTGCATGGAAGCTAATTTAAATGCTATTCGTATCTTTTTAGTGGATCTTTCACATGCTAATTTCAATAAAAATGATGCTGTCAAAAGTTTTCGGAATAAAGAAATTAATATAAAAAATGGATATTTACAACGAAAGATTATTTTTTTTCTAAAAAATGAGCCAAAACTCTTTTCATTCATTACGTAAAGCATATATAATTACTTATGTTTTTTCGACAATGGGGATCTTGGATTTGGTCTATATTTCATTCAAATAGTAGATCGTGGGAGAAATCGCCTTTTAAATATATTGGGGTAACCGTCAAAGGAGTCTTAACATCATGAAAGAAGCAAAAAGCGGAGTCAAATGGGTTCCTTTCTTCATTTCCCTTGCTGTTGGCGTGGCTATCTGGTTTTGTCCAGTACCTTCAGGAGTAGAGGAAAAAGCGTGGCATCTGTTTGCTATTTTTGTGGCGACAATAATAGGATTTATAACAAAACCGTTGCCAATGGGAGCGATATCCTTTATTGCTATGGCTACGATTGCCATAACTAATACATTAACTATAGAAGAGACATTAAGCGGTTTTGGCAATTCAACGATTTGGCTAATTGTTATTGCTTTCTTTATTTCTCGTGGATTTATTAAAACGGGACTAGGAGAACGAATTGCCTATGTATTTGTTCGTCTTTTTGGGAAAAAAACTTTGAGTCTGTCTTATTCTTTATTAGCGAGTGACCTAATATTAGCACCTGCTATTCCAAGTAATACAGCTCGTGCTGGTGGTGTAATTTTTCCAATCATCCAGTCATTATCCCATACTTTCGGATCTAAACCGGAAGACGGGACAGAGCGTAAGATGGGTGCCTTTCTTTTGAAGGTAGGGTTTCAAGGGAATTTAATCACGTCTGCGATGTTTATGACAGCCATGGCCGCGAACCCTTTAATTGTAAAGCTAGCAAGTGATTCAGCTGGGGTAACGATTACTTGGTTTGGTTGGGCATTGGCTATGATTGTCCCTGGGTTAACAGCATTAATCGTTGTTCCTTATGTTATTTATAAAATTTATCCGCCTCAAATCAAGGAAACACCAGAGGCAGCAGCAATCGCTAAACAGAAACTGGATGAATTTGGTCCACTGAAAAGTTCTGAAAAACGAATGATCGTAGTATTTGTTGTTGTGTTGTCGTTATGGATTGGTGGAGACTACTTAGGAATTGGTGCTACTACAGCAGCTCTTATAGGTCTTTCATTGCTTTTATTGTTAGATGTATTAACATGGGCAGATATCAAAAAGGAAGAAGGCGCATGGGATACACTAATTTGGTTTGCAACGCTATTTATGATGGCATCTTTTATGAACAAACTAGGGCTGATTCCATGGTTTAGTAATGAAGTGGGTGGACTGGTATCTGGGTATAGTTGGATATGGGCTGTTGTTATATTAGCATTAGTCTATTTCTATTCTCATTATTTCTTTGCGAGTTCCACAGCCCATATTAGTGCGATGTATGCAGCATTTTTATCTGTTATGCTGCAAGCGGGAGCACCTGCCATGTTGGCAGCTATATTATTAGCAGCATTTAGTAATTTATTTGGCGCCACTACTCATTATGGTTCTGGTCCAGCACCGGTCTTCTTTGGTGCAGGTTATATTGATCAAAAAAAATGGTGGACAGTTGGATTTGTAGTTTCCGTTGTTACCATCCTAATTTTTGTTATAGTAGGAGGACTATGGTGGAAGCTTCTTGGTTATTGGTGAAATAATTAGCTTCTGTATCCGGATAGAACATGTTCTATCCGGATATTTTTTTGAGATTTTTAACCCTTCTTTATTTTGCAGTTAATGGGGGAGGTATTTTTTTAGATGGCTAGAAGAGTTTGTTGTCCTTTGTTTACCTGTCATTTGGTGTTATGATAAAAATGGATATCAATAATAAACTACATATTAAAAAAGTAGTATGGACACTAAACAACACCTAAATGAAAGAGATGGACAAGTGTAATGAGTCATTTAATTGTACAAAATTTAACGAAAACAGTGGGCGATAAAACGCTCTTTCAAAATATTGAATTTACGATTTATGAGGGGGAGCGAGCTGGGCTAATTGGTATTAATGGTACTGGTAAATCCACATTGCTTTCTATTTTAGCAAATGAAATCGAAGCGGATTCAATGGAAGTTGACCGCCCAAATAAATATCGTGTTGCATATTTACCACAGGAGCCTACTTTTAATGGTGGCGAAACTGTGTTACAGGCAGTGTTTGCAGGGGATTCACCTATTTTAAAACTGAATCGTGAATATGAGGAAACGGTTGCTGCACTTGCATTAAATCCGACTTCAGAAAGTTTACAAAAAACGTTATTTAGCTTGCAACATCGTATGGATGAAGAGCAGGCATGGGATGTCAATGCACTTGCTAAGACAGCGCTTACGAAGCTTGGAATTGAAATGTTTGATAAAGAAGTATTAACACTGTCAGGCGGTCAGCAAAAGCGCGTTGCTTTAGCTAAAGTTTTAATCGAGCCGGCAGATCTTTATTTATTAGACGAGCCTACCAACCATTTAGATGTGCAGTCAACAGAGTGGCTGCAGGAAATGGTGTTACGATTAAAGGGAGCAGTTATATTTATTACCCATGATCGTTATTTCTTAGACGAGCTGTCTACGCATATTTACGAGCTGGCTGATCAAACATTATACCGCCATACGGGGAATTATGGGGATTATTTAGAGTCTCGCGCTATTCGTGAGGAAATGAAAGCAGCCTCTGCCCAAAAAGATCGCAACCGCTATCGCTCAGAATTAAAATGGATTCGTCGTGGTGCAAAAGCGCGTTCTACGAAGCAAAAGGCACGTATCCAGCGCTTCGAGCAGTTAGAGGATAACTTGGAGCGTAAATCTGAGGATGTTTCTCTTGAAATGGGACTAGCAACAACACGCCTCGGTCGGAAGGTTTTGGAGGCTGAAAGTATTTCAAAGGCATTTGGCCAACAAAAAATCCTTGAAAACTTTTCATTTTTACTACAGCAGGGCGATCGTATTGGTATTATCGGAGCGAATGGTGTAGGAAAATCAACATTATTGAACATGCTAGCAGGAGAGCTGACACCTGATGCTGGTGAAATTCTTGTTGGTTCTACAGTGAAGTTAGCGCATTTTAAACAAACACTACCGAAGATGAATGAAAATGAGCGCATGATTGAATATATTCGTGAGGCTTCAAATGACATCACAGATGCAGAAGGTGTACGTTATTCTGCTGCTCAAATGCTGGAGCGTTTCTTATTCCCACTTCATGCACACGGTACACCTATCGGTAAATTATCGGGTGGAGAACGTAAACGACTGCATTTATTACGATTATTAATGGAGCAACCAAACGTACTGTTACTAGATGAGCCTACAAATGATTTAGATATTGAAACATTAGGTGTGCTCGAGGATTTCATTGAGCGTTTCCCTGGAGTCGTTATAACGATATCCCACGATCGCTTTTTCTTAGATCGAATTGCGAAAAAGCTGTGGATATTAGATGGTCTGGGGCATGTTAATGAGATGCTTGATATTTACAGTGAATATTTACAAAAGCGTGAACAGGAAGCTGCTGTAAAGGTAGAGGCACCAAAAGTCGAAAAACCTAAGACTGAAAAGCCTAAATCGGACAAGAAAAAATTATCCTTTAAAGAGCAAAAAGAATGGGAAACAATTGCTGATGACATAGAAAAGACAGAGACAGCGATTATGGAGACAGAAGAAGGTATTGCTAATGCTGGAGCTGATTTTACAAAGCTACAGGAATTAACGGCGGAGCTAGATGAGCTGAATGCACAATATGAGCATCTTATTGAAAGATGGTCGTATTTAGATGAAATCGTAAATGGATGAGGAGCGATATACATGAAGATTATTACAATTGAACCGACACCAAGCCCTAATTCTATGAAGATTATCGTTGATACAGAGTTACCTTTTGGCAAAAGCTATAATTTTACAAAGGATAATAAAGAGGAAGCAACTGGTGAAGCGGCAGCGATTTTAGCAATCGAAGGTGTTAAAGGTGTTTATCATGTAGCAGATTTCTTTGCTGTTGAGCGTAACGCAAAGTATGCATGGGAAGGTATTTTAGCAAGCATTCGTCAAGTGTTAGGGGAAGATGTACAGGAAGTAAACACAGCACAAGTAGCCAATGAATTTTATGGTGAAGTGTACGTCCATGTGCAGTTTTATAAACAAGTACCGCTTCAAGTAAAGGTATTTGATAATCAACGTGAGCATCGTGTAAGTTGTGGTGAGCGCTTTGTAGAAGCTTTCAATAAAATTATTGAGACAGCAGTTGATGAAAATTATATTTTCCAACGTAAGTGGATTGACTATGGCGTACGTTATGGAGAGCTTGAGGAAATTGCAGAAGCCGTAAAACAAGAAATCAATGTAACATATTCTGAGGAACGTTTAACGGAGATTATTGCAACGATTAATGATTCTGAGAAAACAATTGAGAAGCCAGCTAAGCTAAAAATGACTGTTGAACAGTTTAAGCAACCAGAATGGGAAAAACGTTTCCAATTGCTTGACCAAATGGCAGATCCAGAGCTAGTTGATTTACCACTTTTAGATTTAGCGTTACAAGATGAGCAAATGTCTATTCGTCGATTAGCAACCGTTTATTTAGGAATGATTGAAGATGTGGCAGTTGTTCCATATTTGGAAAAGGCATTACAGGACAAAAGTGCAGCGGTACGTCGAACTGCAGGAGATTGTATGAGTGATCTTGGCTTCGTGGAGTTTGAAGATGCGATGCAGCAAGCATTACAGGATAAAAACAAACTTGTTCGTTGGCGTGCGGCTATGTACTTATATGAAGTCGGTACTGAAAAGTCATTAGGTGCATTAAAGACTGCTGCAGGGGATAAAGAGTTTGAAGTGAAGCTACAAGTAAAAATGGCGATTGCCCGCATCGAACAAGGTGAGGAAGCAAAAGGGTCTGTCTGGAAGCAAATGACAGAATCTCGTCAGCAATAAATTGAAATTTTAATCAGTGACCCGTTAATGGGGATAAAAGAAATAAACCAGCTCTCTGCTATGAATGTAGTTCAACAGAGACGCTGGTTTTCTTTTATTGTTACTTTTGGTAAAAAGTAAAATTATCTACTAATGTTCCAATAAAAATATTAACCTCTGATAAATGATAAAACCAACTTTGTTTCGAAATTGTATACATCTTCATTTAGTGAATAAAGATACCTTTTTCCTTTGTCCAAGTGCAAATCGTATTTCTATATGGCTTCCTTTTCCAGCTGGAAAAATGACGATAAGGAAGTCGCTTGCATGACTACATTTCTTTCGGAAGTTCCAATTTGTCTTTTAATCTTCCAATATAATAGCAGCACAATGTTTTTAAAAGTAGACTGTTTTCTCAAAGTTTGTTACTTCTGGTTTGGCTATCTTCTTCTTCAACAAAAGCACCCGATAGTTGAAGAAGGAAGTATTTAAAATTCAAAGTTTCGAACCACACCAAGGACAAAAATCAATGCTAATAATCGACTTCCTACCATCATGTATTATCAAACCGTAGTCATTATTTTGTTCATAAAAAATGATTATTTTATCAGGACATTCAAACGGATTCTCATGTATTTCACACTTGAAATTTGCATGAAAAGTCATATCCTCACAACAATGGTTTTTCATAATTTCATTTCCCCTTATTTAAGTAAAGCACCCCGTTAGCTGAAGAAGAAGAATTTTTTAGTCAGAAATAACGATTACATTTTCTGCAACTTTCTTTTGGTCAGTAGAACTTGGGTTTTCTACTAAATCAAAGGATACTTTTTGACCTTGTTTAAGGAATCTGAATTCATTCAGAAATCTTTCTTTATCAGGTAAAATCGAACTAAAATGAACAAAAACATGATTTTCATCCTCACCGTCAAGCATGATACGACCATAACCCTGTTCTTCTTTAAACCATTTAACAATTCCCTCTCGTTTCATATCTGTTCGACCTCCAATTCATTTTTTACTCAACTAATCTACGCCGTTAGCACAATAAGCGATTGCTCTAATCGAACTATCACCTCTTAGCTTACATGTATGTATTGACAAAATTAAACACCATAATGAATCAACCATCTATCTTCTTTTATTGCTTCAGCTATTTTTTTCATCAATTCTTCAAGTTCTTCTGATTTGTACTCGTCGTTTGCTTCACAAACCATATTTAAAAATTGTTTATGAGAACTCAGTGGTATCAATGTTATTCCAAAATAGGCTAGGCTTTTATAAGGTCTATTTGTGTTGTGTGCGAATGTTTCTAGATGATTCATTTTTTTACCAAAATCCTTAGACATAAGTTCATCAAAAAGGTCCCCATCTACACCTATGCAATTATATTTTTCAGGTTCATAACTAACATACTCTTTATTTTTTTCAATACATTCAACTATTCCAAACTCGTGAATATAAGCCAAATTAACACATCTCCTAAGTCTTCAGTTTCTCACATTATTTTACAACACTTTCTTGTTCATTTTTCAACTAACCTGCTTCGTTAGTTCACTAAAAAAGAGCTGGCTATGCAACTCCATGTTCTTCAAGTAAAGCACCTCGTTACTTCAATATGTACATACTTTATTCTTTAAAAGGAAACAATACAATTTAGTAAGTAAACCGTAAAGAGGTGTAATTGAAGATATAATGAAAAAGATGTTAATTACTTTTATACTATTCCTTATTCTAACATCTATTCAAACAAAAACCGTTTCATCATATAATTCAACTCAAGACTCTGAAGAACTTAGATTACAGGATATGCTTATGCTAATGCTTACTCCTTATATTGATAAAGATTTGAATAGCTATTATTATCCAAATATTTTAAAGGATTTTTCAGCTAATGTAGCTCCGTGGAAAATTGAAGTGATTGAAACAAAGAGAGTGAATAGTTTCCGTGGCTTTTTATTGCAAATTACATTTGAAATTGAACCTACAGATGGTGGACATCATATCCCTGTAGGGAAGGACCGCATGACCTATGAAATTTCTCCCGGACCTGAGGTTAAATTAATAAATCACACGCACCTAAAAACATATAAATATCTACCAGAATAATTACGTAATTAATACGGACTTTCTTTATCTATCTAATCTGCGTCGTTACTTCAATAAGAAAAAGCCAATCCTCTTCTTGGAGAATAGCATCCGTTAGCCATCCATGAAGCGCAAAAATCAGCTCTTCACCACAGAAAATGAAAGATGATTAAGTTCTTTCATGGGAGTTGAATAAGGATTAGGACACGATATCTTTCAATTCCGCTAAAAATTCAGTTTGAAAGCCCACTTCAAATACTACAAATTGAAACAAGCCTAACTGACTTAATCAGTAGGCTTAATTTTTTTCCATACATACCACCAGGAAAGCGCCCAGCCGGAACGGAAATCAACCCCACGTTATGATAATGTGACAATTATTCCGTTTTAGTATATTTTTCAATTAATATAGCTCCCTTTTTATCTAAAAATAACATAAAGCAGATAATTTTGTTGTTTTCTAGTTTTTTACTACTAAACAAAAAGTTAATAGCATTCTATATATTATTAACAAAGTGTCTAATACTTGTCTAATAGGACAATGTTAGAATTATTTAACTTCTTCTAGCAGGTGTCCAAACACCTGCTAAAATAGAGGAACTCAGTCTAAGAACGCCACGTCCTGTGGCAACGACTGAGTGACCAACATCATGTTGTTGCCGCTGACGCTTTGCTTTCGCGCAGACAAAAACGTGTTGCTGTCGCTTCGCTTTCGCACAGACAAAAACATGTTGCTGCCGCTGCGTTAGCACTACGCTTTCGCACAAAAAACATCTGCTGCTGACGCTTCGCTTTCGCGCAAAAAACATTTGTTGGCCCAAAGTCTCCGGCGGATGTCATGGAATCGGAAAGGAGTTCTTAAAGGATGTTAGCCTAAAATCATCGCATCCATGCGAGAACGGCTAACTGACCTGCATCGTGCAGGCCTAAACACAAAGCCGATTCCGGACGCAATTATGCCGAGGCATAATTGATCTCTAGAATATTCTATAAAACAAGGAGGCGTTTGAATGACAGTAACAAGTTTAAAGACAACGGAATCTTATATACGTGACCGCGAAGCAGTTATTGAGCTTACACAAAAGCTAGTCCGTATAGAAAGCGTTTACCGAGAAGATGATCCAAATGGCAATGAACAAGAAGTTGCGAATTTTGTCGCTCAATATTTACGTGATATCGGGATTGAAACACATATAGAGGAGGTAGTGCCAGGTAGGCCGAATGTCATTGGTATTATTGATTCGGGTAAGCCGGGAAAAACACTACTTTTTGAAGGACACACAGATGTCGTTACTGAAGGAAATCGGGAAGCATGGACGTACGATCCATTCGGTGCAGAAATTATTGATGGTCGAATGTATGGCCGAGGCACAAATGATACAAAAGGAAATCTTGCATGTATGATTACAGCTTGTCAGTCGTTGTTACTGGATCAGGAAGAATTTACAGGCAAGATTATTTTATGTATTCCATGTGATGAAGAAGGACTGATGCTTGGTATTAAACATTTTATAAAAAATGGCTGGGCGGATGATGTGGATGGGGCGATTATCTGTGAGCCAGAGGAAAACAATGTCTGTATTGCACAGCGCGGGGCAATACGTTTGAAAGTAGATATCTTCGGTAAAATGGCGCACGGTGCAATTTCTTGGAGTGGCATTAATCCGAACTGGCGCATGGCACGTTTTATTGTAGAGCTTGAAAAATTAGAAAAAGAAGAGCAAGCACGATTAGGACGTGATCCGATGCTTAATTGGCCATCTATTACACCAACGATTTTACGAGCACCCGTAAAAGGAGATGCGCAAATTAATGTCATTCCTGATCACTGTATGACGACACTTGATATTCGTACAGTTCCTGCACAAGATCATGATGAGCTTCTCGGAAAAATAGAGACGATTATTAAACGTCTGCAAGCAGATGATCCAGATTTTAAAGTGGAGCTTACAGTACTTGATAACCGTCCTGCAACAGCAACACCGAAGGAGGATCCTGTTGTACAAGCCATTTATGAAGCAGTCGCAGAGGTAACGGAAAAAGAGCCGAAATATAACGGTGTCCCAGGAGCTACGGATGGAACGTTTCTTCATGTCCATGGAATACCGATCGTTACCGTTGGAGCAGGTGATCGTGATATTCCCCATCAAATTGACGAATATGTCGATATCGAAGAATTAGCAGAAACAACAGCCATTTATCGTTTGGCGGCATTAAAGTTTTTAGCAGGTGATGCACAATGACTCACACAAAAATTGCAGTCATTCCAGGTGATGGCATTGGAAAGGAAGTTATGGAAGAAGCATTAAAGGTATTGAATTCTCTTCAGGAACATGATTCATCTTTACAATTAGCAACAACAATTTTTCCGTGGAGCTCAGATTATTACCTCAAGCACGGTCGGATGATGCCAGACAATGCATTAGAGATATTAAAAGAATACGATGCGATTTTATTCGGGGCTATTGGAGATGCTCGTGTTCCGGATGACGTGACAGTATGGGAATTAATTATGCCGATACGAAAAAGCTTCCAGCAATATGTTAATTTCCGTCCGATTAAATCACTACCTGGCATAGCTTCACCGCTTGCCAACGGAAGGGATATTGATTTTGTTATCTTCCGGGAAAATGCCGAGGGGGAATATTCCGAAAGTGGTGGTCGAATTTATCATAATCAACCGCAGGAAATGACGATTCAAAACACGATTATGACACGTATCGGAATTGAAAAAATTGTCCAAGCCGCCTGTGATTATGCCTATAAAAATGGCAAAACGAAAATTACGAGCGCGACCAAATCGAATGCTATTATTCATTCAATGAAGTTTTGGGATGAACATGCTAGGAGAATTCTTGCACAAAGCTCACCAGCATTAGAGCTAGAATCTATTTATATTGACGCTTTAGTAGCCTATTTCGTGGAACGACCGCAAGATTTTCAGGTTGTAGTTGCTTCAAATTTATTCGGAGACATCTTATCAGATTTAGGGTCAGCCATTGTCGGTGGTCTTGGGTTATCACCGTCAGCTAATTTAAATCCAGAAAAGGCATTCCCGTCTATGTTTGAGCCTGTGCATGGGTCAGCACCAAATATTGCAGGAAAGGGCATAGCAAATCCAATCGCACAAATTTGGTCACTTGCTTTGTTACTTGGACATATTGGGAGACCGGATATAGAACAGTTAATTGTGAGTGCGATTGAGACGGTACTTCGGGAAGGTATCGTGAAAACCGCAGATATTGGTGGACAGGCAACAACAGCACAAATGGGTGATGCCATTTGTCAGGAGATTATTAAAATGAATTTAGCGGCAAGGGGTGTATAGCATGGCAGTAGAACAACAGGTCATTATCGTTACAGGTGCTGGCGGCGGTATGGGAAAAGCCATTATTCAGGAGCAGCTTGCAAAGGGCAATATTGCAGTAGGGCTCGATCTATCAGTAGCTTCTCTTAGCGATTTAGCGCAGGATGCCTTGCAATGCTTTGAAGTCAATGTCTTGCATGAGGGGCAAGTGAACGAAGTATTCAAGCAGGTTTTTGACAAGTATGGAAGGATTGACGGACTTGTCAATGCGCTTGGTATAGCGCAGGCAGCAACGCCGATTGAGCAAGTGACGATGGACGAGTGGAATCGGTTAATGGATGTCAATGTTAAAAGTTTATTTATTACTACAAAGGCAGTCGTTCCTTATATGAAAGAGCGCCAAAAGGGATCAATTGTAACAATTGCATCCATTTCTGCTGTACGTCCACGCCCAGGTTTGCAATCTTATATTGCTTCTAAAGGGGCGGCAGAGAGCTTTACACGTGGTTTGGCTATAGAGCTAGCACCGTTCCAAATACGTGTTAACACGATTCATCCAGGGCCAGCTGATACACAGATGCTCGGTCAATTTACGGCACAAGGAGCAGACATCGAGCAAACTAAGCAAAGCGTCTTTGTTCAATCGGTCCCCCTTGGACGCTTAGTAGATCCAGCAGACATTGCAGGAGCAGTAAGTTATTTACTCTCTGATGCAGCGAGTATGGTTACAGGAACGACATTACATGTAGATGGTGGTCGCGGACTATAGGAGGGATAAGCGTGAAAAAAATTCCGATGTTGATAAATGGTGAGTGGATACATGGTGGTATGGAAGCATTATTGGATGTCATGAATCCCTCTACTGGTAAAGTCATTGCCCAAATTACGAATGCTAGTAAAACCCATGTTGACGAGGCTGTACGCGCTGCACGTGTAGCGTTTGAAAGTGAAGAGTGGCGAAAAATAAAGGCCTATGAACGTGGGCAGTTACTTATTGAACTTGCACGCTTTATACGTCTTCATGCAGAGGAATGGAGTTTATTAGAATGTCGTGATGTTGGAAAGCCGTTAACACAAGCAAGAGCCGATATTGAAGCAGCAGCTCGCTATTTTGAGTTTTATGGTGGAGCTGCTGATAAAGTAATGGGGGATACGATTCCCATTGAAGACGGTATTTTAAATGCGGTAGTGTTAGAGCCTATCGGAATTACCGTACATATCGTGCCTTGGAATTATCCTATTCAAATTACGGCGAGAAGTGTAGCGGCTGCCATTGCTACTGGCAATGCAGTAATTGTCAAAAGTGCTGAGGATACGCCATTAACTACACATGCCATAACGGAATGGTTTGCGGATAAATTGCCAAGAGGTATTTTTCAGCATATTACAGGTTTAGGTCGTGATGTTGGGCCGTATGTAACAGCTCATCCTGATATCAATCATATTACGTTCACAGGCTCTGTTCCAACAGGCATTGCGGTGATGAAATCAGCTGCTGAAAATGTTGTACCTGTAACGTTAGAGCTTGGTGGGAAATCCCCAAATATTATTTTTGCGGATGCCAACATGGAGCAAGCACTTGATGGAGTTGTACGTGCCATTATTCAGAATGCCGGACAAACATGCTCTGCAGGGGCTAGACTACTAATTGAAGAGAGTGTCAAAGAAAAATTCGTTGCACAATTAGTGCGAAAATTCCAAGCTTTAAAAGTTGGTCCGGGTGAGGCAGACGTTGATATGGGGCCACTTCTAAATGAACGACAATATACGAAGATTTCAACACTACTGCAAAAGGCGAAGGAAGATGGCTATGTGATTACAGGTGGTGAGACACTGACGATTGCGGGCTATGAAAAAGGATATTATGTTGAACCAACAATACTTGCAGGAGTAGAAGCTAACGATGCACTTGCACAGGAGGAAATTTTCGGACCGGTGTTGACTGTATTGACGTTTGCGACGGTTGAGGAAGCAATTTCTTTAGCGAACAGTACAGATTACGGTTTAGTTGCAGGGGTTTGGTCAAAAGATTTAGACACTGCACATTATGTCGCAAGCCGTGTAAAAGCTGGACAAGTGTTTGTTAATAATTATGGAGCAGCAGGCGGAATTCAAATGCCGTTTGGTGGCTATAAAAAGAGCGGCATTGGTCGAGAAAAAGGTTTTGTTGCGTTGAGAAATTATACGCAAATGAAAAATATCGCAATTCGCTATGCACTACCAAATCAAATATGAGATGGAGGTATGCATATGGAACAGCCAAAAGAAAAACAAGTGCTCCTAGAGGTAAGTCATTTAAAAATAAAATTCCATTTAAAAAATGGTCGGCAGGCAAAAGTTGTTGATGATGTAAGCTTTACGATTCGTAAAGGAGAAACGGTTGCGCTTGTAGGTGAGTCTGGAAGCGGTAAAAGTATTACATCGTTATCCATTATGCGATTATTGCCCATACCTCCAGGAGAAATTTCAGCTGGTACGATTAAATTGAATGGTAAAAATCTCTTAGACTATAAAAATAAAGAGATGAGCACTATAAGAGGCAATGAAATAAGTATGATTTTTCAAGAGCCGATGACGTCATTAGATCCTGTTTTTACAATCGGTAATCAAATGATGGAAGGAATTCGTAGACACCAAAGGATTTCAAAAAAAGAAGCGTGGGAGAAATCACTACAGCTTTTAAAAGAAGTCGGTATTGCCAATGCAGAAAAGGTTATTACTGAATATCCGCACCAATTATCAGGTGGGATGCGCCAGCGTGTCATGATTGCGATTGCAATGTCCAATAACCCTCAGCTGCTGATTGCGGATGAGCCAACAACGGCACTTGATGTAACCGTACAGGCACAAATTTTAAAGCTTATGATGAAGATGAAGGAAGAACATCATTCGGCTATTTTATTTATTACACATGATATGAGTGTTGTAGCAGAAACGGCAGATCGCGTTATGGTCATGTATGCAGGACAAATCGTAGAAGAAGCACCCGTGCGAGAGCTTTTTATGAATCCAAAGCATCCGTATACAACTGCTCTTTTAAAAACAATGCCTAATCTAGACGCAGATGTTAAAAGATTACCGTCAATCCCAGGCACTGTTCCACCAGCTTATGCGTTACCAGAGGGCTGTCACTTTGCACCACGCTGTCCATTTGCGATGGAACAATGCCATGAGGTGCAGCCTGAGGTAATCCATATTCAAGACGAGCATAAAGTGCGCTGTCATTTATTTACGGAGAAGGGGGCGCTTGATCATGACGAAGAAAGAAGTTTTGCTTGAAATTAATCATTTAAAAGCCTACTTTCCTGTAAAACGTAAGTCGATGAAGGAAGAGAAAAAAGTCATTAAAGCAGTCGATGATATTTCTCTTGAAATTTTCCGTGGCGAGACGCTTGGGATCGTAGGAGAATCTGGCTCCGGAAAATCGACGTTTGGCCGAACTATTTTGAAACTCGTTGAACCGACCGGGGGAGAAATTTTCTATAAAGGACAGCCTATTCAGCAGTTAAAGGGCAGTAAGCTCCAAACCTATCGCAATCAAATGCAAATGATTTTTCAGGATCCTTTTGCATCGCTCAATCCTCGTATGCGAATAGGTGCCATTATCGAAGAGCCGATGAAGTTGCAATTAACATTAACGAAAGAGCAGCGCAAAAAACGTGTAAAGGAGCTTTTACAGAAGGTAGGTCTACCAGAAGATGCTGTGCAAAAGTTCCCGCATGAATTTTCCGGCGGTCAAAGACAACGAATCGGTATTGCGCGGGCTCTTGCTATTCATCCAGAGTTCATTATTGCGGACGAGCCTGTATCTGCACTAGATGTTTCGGTGCAATCACAGGTCTTGAACTTAATGATGGATTTACAAGATGAATTTCATTTGACCTATTTATTTATTTCACATGATTTAAGTGTTGTGAAACATATTAGCGATCGAGTGGCTGTGTTGTATTTAGGGAGGGTAGTGGAAATTGGAGCGAAGAAAGAATTATACGCTAATCCGCTGCATCCATATACGCAGGCGTTACTATCGGCCATTCCAGTGATCAATTTTGATGAACCGAAACAAGAAATACCGTTACAGGGTGAATTGCCAAGCCCGATGAATCCTCCTGTAGGCTGTGTGTTTCATACACGTTGTCCCTATGTCATGGACAGATGTCATCAGGAACGGCCTGTGCTTCAGGAAGAAAATAACCATCAACGGGTAGCGTGCTTTTTATATGATAAATAAACTGAAAATTTAGTCTTTTGTGAGGTGAGGTGTGTATTATGTTTGGCAATATTACGGATGTGCCTGGAGTTAAAGTTGGGCATGCAGAAAATAGTGAAGGAATTACAGGCTGTACAGCGATTTTAGTGGGAAATGGTGCAGTTTGCGGTGTCGATGTAAGAGGCTCAGCACCAGGCACTCGAGAGACGGATGCACTTGATCCTATTAATGAAATTGATCATGTGCATGGGATTTGTTTGTCCGGAGGAAGTGCATTCGGATTGGATGCTTCGACAGGAGTCATGCAATTTTTAGAGGAGCAGGGTATTGGTGTGGATGCAGGTGTTGCTACCATTCCAATTGTTCCTAGTGCTGTACTGTTCGATCTATTTATCGGTGATCCAAAGACAAGACCTACTGCTCCAATGGGCTATGAAGCGGCTAGGAGTGCGGTTGCAGGTCCATTTGCAAATGGGAATACAGGAGCTGGTTATGGTGCGACTGTAGGGAAATTGGCAGGTCCTCAATTTTGTATGAAAGGGGGGCTAGGTAGTGCCTCTATAGCTGGCAAAGAGGGTGTTGTAGTTGGCGCCATAGTTGCTGTCAACGCTGTTGGGGATGTAAAAGATCCTGCTACAAGAGCAACACTAGCAGGAGCAAGGGATCCGAAAACAGGGGAATGGATTGATTGCTGTACTTATTTAGAGGAGTATGTGCAATCGGAAGCATTATCTGGTACGAATACGACAATCGGTGTCATTGCAGTGAATGCCAAGCTAACAAAAGCAGAGGCGAAAAAAATAGCCCAGCTTACACAAAATGCTCTTGCACGGACAATTTATCCAGTACACACAATGCTGGATGGAGATACGATTTTCGTGCTAGGTACAGGAGATAAAACATATCCAGTTGACTATTTGGGCCATTTGGCTACAAGAGCTATGGAGGAAGCAATCATTGCTGGCATTAAAGCTGCTGATAAATTAGCTGAAATAGAAAGCTTTAAAAGCATTCAAATAATGAGCACATAGGGGATAGGGGGAAATGACATGAGGCTGAAGAACAATTGGTTGATGCTGTTGTTGATATTGATAGTAGGTTTACTAATAAGTGCCTGTTCAAGTGATGACGGAGAAGATGCAAGTTCTGGTGGAAAGTCAGTAGCAGATTTACCTCAAGAAATCGTAGTACGTGTGAATGATGATCCAGATTTTTTAGATCCACATAAAGCAACAGCATCTATATCGTACCAAATGATTCTCAATATTTTTGAAGGACTGATGGCACCAGAAACAGATGGTACTTTAAAAGAAGGGCTAGCCGAAAGCTATGATATATCTGAGGATGGTTTAACCTATACATTCAAAATTCGTCCGGGTGTGAAATTTCATAATGGTGAGGATTTAACTGTTGAGGATATTCAGTATTCATTTGATCGTTTAATGGGGAAAAACGGTGGCGAAAAGATGTCAAACAGCTTTGATAATGTTGCGTCAACGGAAGCACCAGATGCCAATACATTTGTGATCAAGCTAAAGGAGCCGAATTCCAACTTCTTATATTCATTAACTGCTCGACAATCAGCCATCTTACCAAAAAGCAATGATGGAAAGCATAATGAAAACCCAATAGGTACTGGACCATTTGCTTATGTAAAATACTCTCCAGGTACTAATTTAGAATTGAAGAAAAATGAACACTACTGGAAGGAAGGGTTACCATACTTGAATAAAGTGACGTTTACCTTCCAATCGGATGATCAAGCGGCGATTATGAGTTTAATGGCCAATGAAGTCGATTTAACGAGTGTACCTTGGCAGCGCGTAAGTGAAGTAGAAAATAACTATAGCTTATCTCATCAAAACAATAACTCATCATTAATCGTGACATTTAATGAAACTAAAGCACCTTTTGATAATGTAAAGGTACGTCAAGCAATGAACTACGCTATTAGTAAGTCCGATATTATTGACTCAGTGTTTGCAGGCTATGCGGTACCACTTGGTTCAAA
This sequence comes from Lysinibacillus sp. NPDC059133, assembly GCF_042755925.1. Classification (NCBI taxonomy): domain Bacteria; kingdom Bacillati; phylum Bacillota; class Bacilli; order Caryophanales; family Bacillaceae; genus Lysinibacillus; species Lysinibacillus sp. NPDC059133. The sequence continues at coordinate 163,818 of NZ_JBHZDH010000001.1, forward strand.
TATGAGTCCAGCGATGGGGGACTATCAAAAGAAAGGCTTAGAAAATATGTATAAGCGTGATGTGGAAAAAGCCAAAGCATTATTAGCAGAAGCGGGCTATCCTAATGGCTTTAAAACAAAAATTACAGTGTCTTCGCATAATGATATGTATTCAAATATCGCGCAAATCGTAGCGGCTAATTTAAAGGAAATCGGTATTGATGTGGAAATTGAAGTTGTAGAATGGGGCATTTGGCTAGATCGAGTTTACTTTGGTCGCGACTATCAAATGACAACGATCGATTTAACAGGTCGTGCATCTGCCTATGAAATTTTAAATGATTACATTTCAACAAATGATGGTGAAAACTTCTTCAAATTTAAAAATGATGAATACGACAAAATTATGGCAGACGTTTTAAAGGAAAAAGATCAGGCAAAACAAATTGATTATTACCATCGTGCACAGGAAATTTTAGCTGAGCAGGCAGCAGCGGTTTACATCGCAGATTATCAGATTGTTTGGGGTTCTAATAAAAAAGTTACTGGATTAAAGAGCTACCCATTCTGGTTCCATGATATGTCTGAGGTTAAATTTTCTAACTAGAAAGGGATGAGCGCTAGATGATGTATATATTACGTCGATTCATCCTGTTAATAACAACCATCCTTCTAGTGTCGATGATTACATTCGGTGTTTTTCAAATTTTACCTGGTGATCCGGTTCGGACAATGTTAGGCACTGAAGCGGACCCCACACAAATTGAAAATTTGCGATCAGAGCTTGGCTTGAATCGCCCCCTTTATGAGCAATATACAGATTGGATGAAGGGATTATTAACAGGGGAATTAGGAAATTCCATTCGTTTTTCAATGCCAGTAAAAGATTTACTGTTTGATAGATTACCTGTAACGATGTCATTGGCTGGGCTCACCCTCTTAATCGTGTTATTCATTTCCTTACCATTGGGTATGTTTGCCGCGAGAAGACAAAATAAGTTCAGTGATGTGTCGTTGTCGACAGTAACGCAAGTTGGGATGGCGATTCCTTCTTTCTGGCTTGGCATGATACTCATTTTATATATTGGTATGCAGTTCAGCTTCTTTAAAATAAGTGGGTATATTCCGTGGACGCAAAGTGTAGCAGGAGCGTTAAGTACGCTCGTTCTCCCAGCGTTAACAATTGCGATTCCACAAATTGCTGTCAATTTCCGCTATGTTCGTACGGCTATTTTAGAGCAAGTTCAGCTCGATTATGTGCGTACGGTTCGCAGTAAAGGGATGTCTGAGCAAAATGTTATGTATAAGCATGTCTTAAAAAATTCGATGATTCCCATATTAACAGTATTTGGATTGATCATGGCAGAAGTTGTTGCTGGAACGATTATTGTGGAGCAAGTATTTTCACTCCCAGGTGTTGGTCAACTCCTCATCACGGCTATTAGTAATCGTGATTTTCCATTAGTACAGGGAATCGTAATGTATATTACTGTTGCGGTGGTTATGATCAATTTTATGGTCGATATTTTATATTCCGCGTTAGATCCTAGAATCCGATTACGATGAAAGGTGGATACGATGAAAAATATACAAAGGTACATGAAAAATATCAATTTAATCATTGGTCTACTAGTCATTGTCGGTTTTCTAATCGTAATGATTATCAGCTTTTTTTATACACCACATGATGTGAACTCGATGAATATACCTCAAAAATTACGTAGCCCAAGTAGTGATTATCTTTTTGGTACGGATGAATTTGGTCGTGATATTTTTAGCCGTATAATGAAAGGAACACAAACGGCCTTTACAGTCGGTCTACTGACGGTATTTATCGGAACAATTTTTGGTATTTTAATTGGGGGTATAGCAGGGTATGTAGGAGGCTGGATCGATGAAATTTTTATGCGCATGATGGATGCATTAATGGCCTTTCCAGGAATTATATTAGCTTTAATGCTCGTTGCGGTATTTGGTCCAGGGATTGTTAATACGGCTATTGCATTAGGCATTATTGCCATACCGGCCATCGCAAGAATTACGCGAAGTGGATTCGTCCAACATCGTGACACTGAATATGTCTTAGCTGCAAAATTAATCGGCGTAAAACCTTTTAACATTATGTTTCGCCATATTTTACCTAATATTTCTTCTCAAATTATCGTCGCAGCAACTGTAACCTTTGCCACTGCGATGCTTGCGGAGGCGGCACTGAGTTATTTAGGGCTTGGCGTGCAGCCACCAAACCCTAGTTGGGGACGAATGTTAAAAGATTCACAAGCCTATCTAGTGGGAGCCCCTTGGTACACTTATGCGCCAGGTGGGGCCATTACAGTACTTGTATTAGGTTTGTATTTGCTTAGCAATGCATTACGCGATTTTATGGATCCACGTTCAAAAGCGTAACATATCAGGTGCTGTTTTTTTCAATAATTCATAGGCCTTCACCGCTATTTCTATATTGAGACGATGAGGGGCTTGTAAAAAATCAGCACCTAAAATATTTTCTAGTCGTTCAATTCGTTTATAGAGTGTTTGACGGACAATAAATAATTGTTCAGCTGTATCATTTTTGGCACCATTGCATGCTAAATAAACACAGAGCGTTTGATAAAGGTCATTACCATTCTTTTGATCAATCAACAGTATTTCTTGTAAATAATCTTTAACGTATTGCAAAAGGGCAGTATGGTCCTGATGTAATAACAATCTGTAAACACCTAAATCCTTGTAATAAATAGAAGAAGCAAGTTCATTGTGTTGCATTTGGATGGTTGTTTTTGCCTCTTTATAGCCTTGCTGAACGCTGTTAACGGATTGATAAACATTACTAATGCCAAAGGTAAGGGTTATTTGCTCGAAAAGCTGCGGTGTTTTTCGGGCAATAATCTGCTGTATTGCTTGATTAAAAGAGTCACGATTTTCTTCCATATCATCTGCGGCAATATAAAATGCAAGGAGTATTATTTCCTGTTGTCGAACCGAAACGGTAGGGAAGAAGCCAAGTTTCTTTAAGATGGAACGAACAAACATGACATTTTGAAGCTGTATTTCTTGCCAGTCTTCCTCTGTAAAGGTAGCGGCATAATCAAGAATAGTAAACACGACTACACGATAAAATAAGTTGCGACTTTCCATTGGCAAATAGCTCTGATAATACTGAAGATCAATGGGCTGACCTTGTATTAAGGCGAGGATAAATTCATCCTCACGACTTTGTTGGCGTTCCTGTAACATTCGATTGCGCATTAATATTTGGGCAATAGACATCGTTGCACGCTCAAGGTTTAACAATGTATAGTCACTTGGCTTCGGCAGTGTAGAACGCATACATAAATAGCCCCATACTTGTCCAAGTCCGTTGACTGGAATGATGACGAAATGATCTTTATCAATGGATAGAAGTTGTAGGGTTTCTTGTAATTCTAGTTGTTGACAGTGATCCTTCATAAGTTGTAAATACTTTTTGGCTTCTATTGGATAATAAAAGCTTTTTGTATCTTCGGAGACAAATAAAAATAATGCATCGGTATCTTGATGAAGCACCTGTAAAATTTTTAAAATTCCATTTGGCATTAGCGACAATTCCATAAACGTCTTTGATATCGTATCAAGCTGTGTTAATGCTTGCTGATGCTGATTAATAATGTAAGTATGTAGATCCTGCGTAATATCGATAAATCTTACAACCTCTTCAAAAATGATGATAGGAAAATCATGAGCATTAGCCATTGCAACCAGTTCTGCAGGGACATAATTAAAATAATCACCAATCTCAATACAAAGAGCTGCAGCACCGTTACGAATAAGGTTTTGAAAGTAAGCAATTTGTGTTTCACGCTCTAACTGTAAACCTACACCGGTTGTTAATATGAGCTCACCGCCATTTATTAACGTATCAAAATCTTTTATTTCTAAAATATGTGTCCATAGTACTTGTCGATTTAGGCCTTGTTGTCCTGCGATTAGCTTGGCGGATTCAAAATGCTTTCGCTCTAATACATCACGTACAAGTAGAGGATGTTTCGACATTAATAAGCACCTACCCTTCGAATGTACAATAATTATGTTTGATTAATCAGAAAATTTCAATGTTAAATAGAATAATAGAGTAAAGTCGGTGAATAAGGGTTCCCGGGGATAGAGACGGACGGATGTATGTGTGGAGTGGAGAGATAAAAAGGTATTTTTCGCAAAGGAAGGCGATTCCAAATGCTCAGAAGCGCAAGGAATCGCCTTTAATAATTTCGTTTATGCCCTTTTTTTACGTATTCCCAATCAGTTTCGATGTTTTGACGAATACGAATTAAAAAGTCTTGAACACTGTCCATTTCTTCAGGAGAAAAACCATCTAATGCTCTAGTATTCGAATAGTCTCCTTCTCGCTTTAAAAACGGATAAATCTTTAAACTTTTTACTGTTGGGAAAAGCTGTTTGTTTTTCTTGTTACCAACTTCAGTACGCTTTTCTACAAAACCTTTTGTCTCCAACTTTTGAATCGCTCGGGAGGCAGTTGTGCGATCTACCTTCAATAGTTCAGCAACCTTTTCTTGAATAATACCAGGGTTTTCACAGATGCGAGTGACATACAAATACTGTCCCTTTGTTAAATCAAGTTCTTTAAACTCAATATTACTAATGGAATCAAGTGCCCGCGCAATCGCACCAATATCTCGTAAAATTTCCTTCATTGATTGCCTCCGAAAAATATTGTATTTGCAATAAAAAATACTCTATACTATATATTATCATCCATGCAAGGAAATTTCACTTCATATCTACAGGTGATTTTCTTTTCCAAGCAGCGGAGATTACGCTTCTAAACCATCAAAAAACGAGGAGGAATATAAAAATGAACACAAAAAAAATTACAGATGAAAAAGATTTACAAACAGCATTTGCGATTCGTAAAAAAGTTTTTATTGATGAGCAAAAGGTGCCAGAGGAAGAAGAATTTGATGAATTCGACACGCTAGATGCAGCATGTGATCATATTCTTGTGTACTATAATGAACAACCTGTGGGCACTGGCAGACTGCGAGTTGTTGATGGCTACGGCAAACTAGAGCGTATATGTATATTAGTAGAATTCCGCAAATTTGGTCTAGGTAAAGTGATTATCCAAAGTTTAGAGGAAATAGCATTTGAAAAAGGTTTAACAAAATCTAAATTAAACGCGCAATCCTATGCAGAGGGCTTTTATGAAAAATTAGGCTATAAGCGTGAAGGTGAAGAATTTATGGATTGTGACATCCCACATATTTTAATGAAAAAACAATTTAATAGAGTGTAGTGGTATTTATTTTTCATTTAACAAAATAGCAAACTAGGTTTAATTTAGTTTGCTATTTTGTTTTAGTGCAATAGCTCTTTTATTTTTTCCCAGAATGGCTTAATTTTTTCTTTATTCGGCACATTTTCAAATATCCAATCTGATTCGTTTTCGAATGCGTTCACTAATTTCTTTACTGCCATCTCATGTGTTACAAGGCTCATACAATTCATGATATCGACTACCTCATCTAATGGGTCAGTGGGTAACGAATTATACAACGCTTTAAGTCCAAGTAAAGCCCGCTCAGGACAATATTTATGCAGTAGAACTTTTGCGAAGTGTTCTAAACTATTCCGTAGTAAATGAACACTCCAAATCTCATTTCCACGTTTAGCACTCCAATAATATTGATACAAATACCAAACCGTATCATCTACAGCATCTTGAAATTCGAGTGAAGTTAATGACAAAGTAGTATTTTTTTGTTTAGCTGTGAGAATTTCATTTGGATCAAATAATATTTTAATCGCATCGTGATCACTTATTTCAGAGTGAGTTACTGTAAATAAATCGATATGAATCAAATCGTCATATACGACTAGTAGCTGAGGGGCAATAATATAAATGTCATCAACAAATAATGTATCCTTATAAGTTTCAATATGCTTCTTGCGATTGGGTAAAAACGCTTCAATATTTTCTTCCTTCACAACGCAATACATATCGATATCTGAAAATTCATCATGCTCCTCTCTAGCCATGGATCCTCTTAAAAATACAGCTTCAATATAGTGATCATCTTTTAAACTTTCAAGTAAAACCTCAACAACATGATCTAAATTCAAGTGTATCCTCTCCTTTTATTAAAACAGGCTACCCAAAGTATATTTTGAGTAGCCTTATTTTCCTAGACTTCCTTTACAACAGTGTCTGAGAAGTTATCGTGAGGAAGAAGTTGTCCATTTTGTTGTTCATATGCAGTTGGATTTTTCAAGTAATCGAATGGGCTAATTGAGTCACGGTAAGCCATTCGTTTCAAAAGTTGAGAGGAAGTCAGCTTAGTCCCATGTTCATTTTCAAGAACTAGACCCATTTTTTTGTAGCCAACTGTTTGGCCCTTTTTACGTAATTGTGCAAATTCAAGTGACCACAAAACGACTGTTGGTGTGACAATGGCATGAATGGCCTCGTTTTTTACTTTTTTTCGCAGGACATATTCAACCCCAGTTGTGACAGCCGTTGAAATTGCCAAATCAATTAGAAATGCTTTTGTTCGTTTTTTAGTAATAGATTTCATCGAAGTATCTCCTCATAAGTTCCGAAATTTTTAAAGGAATATATTATTTTTAAATGGTAATTCTTGTTTAGTAAGGTAAGAGGCAATGGCCCCATGTTTTTCTGTCGAAGCTCCTGCATAGCTATTCGCGAATGTAAGGAGGGAGGTAGCATGCTGCTGACAAAAGTCGATTAGATTAATCGCTGTAATCTGTTTGCTAAGGAGAATAGCTAACAATGCGCCAATAAAGGCATCACCCGCTCCAGTTGTATCAATCGCATGGACTTTGTCAGCTGGTACTTTAACATGAAACTTTTTAGTATAAAGACTTGCACCTTCTGCTCCACGAGTAATTGTGATCACTTGTACTTTCCCTTGAAATAATGATTGGACCGCTGTTTCCTCCTCCTCAATCGCTGTTAAAAATAAAAGTTCTTCCTCGGACAATTTAATGATATGGGCCTTTGGTAAAAATTCTAAAATGGTTTGACGGCATGCCTTCGCATCATTCCATAGTGGCAAGCGAACATTTGGATCAAAAGAAACAAGACTACCTGCCTGATGAGCCTGTTCAATCAAGGCCACATGTGCATGTTTCATCGGGCTTTCTACTAAATTAACTGAACAAAAATGAAGAATATCTTTATCTGTTAATAGACTAGTTGGGAGTTGCTTTTTGTTGTATAGCAAATCTGCAGCGTGGCGGCGATAAAATAAGAAATCACGTGCTCCATCACTTGTCAGTGAAACAAAGGCTAGACTTGTTTCACCCTCAACAGTTTGAACAATATAGTTCGTATCGACATCGGCCTTTTTTAATGTTTCTACTAGAAAATCTCCAAAAGCATCCTGACCTACCTGTGTAATGAGGGCTGCTTGTTGCTCAAGCTTAGCACAAACAGCGGCAACATTGGCAGGGGCCCCACCAGCATTTTTAGTAAATTGCTCAACTGTAGCAAGGGAGGCATTTTGTTCAGTAGGTGTAAAATCAATTAATAATTCACCGATTGCATAAAGTTTACTCACGGAAAATCCTCCTTTATATCAATTTCGCCTTAGCGTAATTGTAGCTGACGCTTTGCTTTCGCTACAGAAAAATTGCCACAGGCGTGGGCTTTCCGTCGCTCTGTTTGACCTTTCCGTCACTAAGCGCTTTGTATCCGTCGTTCTGCCAGTCCATTCCGTCGCCTTCATGTGTATCCGTCGTTCTGCCCGACCTTTTCATCACCTTGCCCTTGGCGTTTTAGCCTGAGTTCCTCTATTTCAGTATGTGTTTGGATATCCATTAAAAGGAAGCACACCCGCATTCATCTCTTCACCTTTAAAGGTGGGAGTCTTGACGCTTTGCTTTCGCTACAAAAAACATCTGTAGCTGACGCTTCGCTTTCGCTACAAAAAACATCCGCTGTATGAAGATAAATAAGAACTACGCCTGAGACATACGCTTTTTCTTTGGTACGTAAATAGTATAGAAAATACCACCAAAAATTAATACAATACCAACTGTTTGCATGAAGCTCGGCATAAAATCAAGCAACAGCATATCAAGAAATATAGCCACAACTGGGTCAACAAATACTAATACTGAAACTAGAATGGTAGAGAGACTACGAATACTATCAAAAAATAAATAGTAAACAAACCCTGTATGAATAAAGCCTGTACCTAATATATATAGCCAGTTTGTTGTCGTTAAGCTTTCAAATAATGAAAAATTAACAAATGGGAATAGTATGATAATTCCGACCGTTGTTTGAATATATGTTAATGCGTAGGAGCTAAGCTTTGTGATCGTTTTACTTGTTAGCATCGTAAATGCGTAAAACAATGCAGACAGTAATGCCCAAATAAAGCCTGATTTCATAAATTCAGAGAGGGACATAAAATTATTTAAACCAATAATGAACATACTGCCGATAAAACAAGTGAGTGTTGCTAGTAAAGCTTGAATAGTCATCTTTTCTTTTAAAAACAATGCGCCAAAAATTAAAACGAATATTGGTGCTAAATTATAGATAGAAATGGCAATGGAAATCGACATTTCTTCAAAGGCTTTAAATAAAAATACCCAGTTTAAGACAATAAAGACACCGCATAGAAGTGTACGTAATATTTCTTTTTTATCCCATTTCTCCGTCTTATGACCACCAGTGATAAGCCACATTCCTCCAAGGAAGAGAGTAGCACAAATACATCTAACAAAAACTAGCTCGATTGCAGGTACGCCCGTATGAACGGTGAAAAATCCAATAGAGCCGAACAGAGCCATAGAAACAGTTAGTTTGATAATCGCTGATATGTTCATATAAAACCTTCTTTCTTAAATTTTATTATAATTTTTGACGCATGTGAAAGTAGGGGAGACTTAACGTTATTTCGCCCCCCATTATCAAAGTTCTTCGCTCACGTAGTGGTCAGAACTGCCCAGCTAAGAGTAAAATTCGCCACGTCCCTTTACAAATCTTTCAAATCCCTAGACTTCAAAAAATAAGCAAAGAAAGCCGACAGCGTATGTCAACTGTCGGCTTTTCCTAGTTCTACAATTATTCTCGGATTTGGCCGTTACCGTGAATGTAATACTTTGTAGATGTTAACGCAGGTAAACCCATTGGTCCGCGAGCGTGTAATTTTTGCGTACTAATGCCGATTTCTGCACCGTAGCCAAATTCAAAGCCGTCTGTGAAGCGAGTGGAGGCATTGTGATAAACAGCAGCAGCATCCACGCTATGTAAGAAAGTATCTGCTGCTAACTGATCCTCTGTCATAATAGCTTCAGAGTGGTTCGTGCCGTATTTATTAATGTGTTCGATTGCTTCATAAACGTTTTCCACAATTTTGACACTGATCTTTAAATCTAAATATTCAGTTGCATAGTCTTCTACAGTTGCTAGTTGCGCGAAATCAATAGCTTGACAAATGGTTTCATCACCGATAATTGTCACACCTGTTCGATGCATAGCACTTAGTAGCTGTTTGCCATGTTCATTGAACCAATCAGGATGAATAAGTAAGCTTTCTGCTGCATTACAAACCGAAGGACGCTGTGTTTTTGCATTGATACAAATCTTTTCTGTTTTTATGTAATCGGCCGTTTGGTCTACATAAATATGACAGTTGCCAGCACCTGTTTCTAATACTGGTACAGTGGCTTCATTTACTACTAAGTCAATAAGTGCCTTTCCACCACGAGGAATTAAAACATCTAAGTATTCTTTTAAATGGAATAATTCTTTGACAGTTTCTCGATTTGTATCCTCGATTAATTGTACTGCGTCCGCAGGGATAGCCGTTTTTCTAAGTGCACGATGAATACTTGCCACTAGCGCTACATTAGAAAATTTTGCAGAAGAGCTGCCGCGTAAAATGACTGCATTGCCTGTTTTCAATGATAAAGTTGCCGCATCCACTGTTACATTCGGTCGTGCCTCGTAAATCATCCCGATAACGCCAATTGGCACTAGACGCTTTTCAATTAGTAAGCCATTATCTTTTTCTATTCGTTCTAAGAGACTGCCTACTGGATCATTTAATTCAACTAGTAAATGAATAGCATTTGACATTGCCTGCACTCGTTCTTTGTTTAGCATGATGCGATCGAGGGTAGAAGCGGGCATTCCTTGTTTCTCGCCATTTGCTAAATCCTTTGCATTTTCAGCAATGATAGTATCTTGGTCGATTAGTAATTGCTCAGCAATTTTTGTGAGAGCCTCATTTTTCTCGCAAGTTGTTTTAATATTTAAAATATAGCTTGCGGCCTTAGCCAGCTTTCCTTTTTGTTGAACTTCACTCGTCATGTGAATTCCTCCTTAATTTGTTTGGATTTTAAGCCATTTATCTCGATGAATGACCTCAATGGGATAGTTCGCTAACTCATCTGTACGTTTTCCCATCGCATGTGCTAACTCTAGGGAAGAATATAAGACCTCACCACGGCCAAGCAGTCCCTTGTCACTATAAACCTCGACAACGTCACCATTTGCGAAGTCGCCTTCGACCCGATATACACCAGCAGGCAACAAGCTTTTCCCATTTGCCAATAATGCATGTTCAGCACCGCTATCTATAAAAATTTTACCAGATACTTCCGTGAGTGCAATCCACTGTTTATTATTCGTTAAAACAGCAAGTGCGTCATGCTCAACATACGTACCATCACCATGTCCTTCTACTATATCGACAAGCTTATTAGCACCGTGACCAGTTCCAATAAACACTTTGACACCTGCATTTAAAGCTGATCGAGCTGCCAGTAATTTGGATTCCATACCACCTGTACCGACCTTTGACCCTGAACCATCTGCAAAGCCAAGCATCTCATCAGAAACCTCTGTTAAACGATCAATACGTTGGGCATCGGGGTTTTTAATTGGATTGGCATTATACAAGCCATTGATGTCTGTTAAGATAATGAGTTGATCAGCATGTACAAGACCACTTACAAGTGCCGATAACATGTCGTTATCGCCAAAGGTTAATTCGCTGACAGATACCGTATCGTTTTCGTTAATGATAGGTAGAATGGAGCGCTCTAATAATTCCTCAAATGTGGCACAGGCATTTTTATAGCGCTCTTTTTTTGAAAAATCAGTGCGTGTCAGTAAAATTTGAGCAGGCACAATATCATAAATACTAAATAAAGCATTGTAGGTTTGAATCAGTAAACTTTGCCCAACTGCCGCTGCAGCCTGTTTACCTTTTACTGTAACGGGACGAGAAGGGTACCCTAGCTGTTTAAAGCCTGCTGCAACTGCACCTGACGAAACAAGCAAGACTTCATGACCGTATTTTTTTAATTCAGCTATCGCTTGAACATGGTCCATTAAACGTATTTTATCAATTTCACCTTTTGCATTTGTTAAGGAGCTACTCCCAATTTTGACGACGATTCTTTTTCTTTCCATAGCAATACCTCCAATTCGTCATTCACTTCTATAATCAATTATGCCTCGGCATAATTGCGTCCGGAATCGACTTTGTGCTTAGGCCTGCGTGAGGGCCGACACGATGTCGGTCATTTCGGTAATGCCACAGGACGTGGCGTTTTTACCGATGCAGGTCAATTAGCCGTTATCGCATGGATGCGATGATTTTAGGCTAACATCCTTTATTAACTCCTTTTCGATTCCGTGACATCCGCCGGAGGCTTTAGGCCAACAGATGTTTTTTGTGCGAAAGCGAAGCGTCAGCAGCAGATGTTTTTTGCGCGAAAGCGTAGTGCTAACGCAGCGTCAGCAACGTGTTTTGTCTGTGCGAAAGCGAAGCGACAGCATAAGGGTTTTATCTGCGCGAAAGCAAAGCGTCAGCGGCAACAGCATGATGTTGGTCACTCAGTCGTGTGTTGCTGTCGCTGCGCTTTCGCACAGATAAATTGCCACAGGACGTGGCGTTCTTAGACTGAGTTCCTCTATTTCAGCGAATGTTTTATTGCTGAAAGAAGTTAAAAATAAAAAAACCTTTTCATCCTAATAAATTAGGACGAAAAGGTTTGCTTTCCGTGGTACCACCTAGATTGAACATCATTGACATTCCACTTTGCTCATAACGCTTGAGACTGCGCCTAGTTTAGCTAGGACGATTTACGAAGTAGGTTCTTTAGTCTTTCTTGTACAATGCCTTACAGCCGATGGGCATCGCTCTCTGATCAAGCAGTTTCTAGGTACTAATCTTCGCTCGTTTTAATTGTATAATTCAATATCTTTTTTGAATGGACCCTTATCAATTATTTTGGTTGGTGTCCGATTTCTATAAAGGATGCACTACTTTAGCATGTCTGTCAAGCTGATTAGGAATGTTAATAAAAATTTTTGAATAAATAAGCAGTTAATACTGAACGATCGGGGATAAAGTGTAGGGGCAACATAACCATGTTTACTTGAACCACCAGATTGCGATAAATAGTGGGAGCATCGCTATAACAATTACGAAAAAACTCCATACTATTTGTTTTCCTGAAGACATATTTTTCGGTTTTATACTCATTTTTTCATATAGTTCGTTGATGGCACGTTGTTCTTTTGCATAAAGCATTGTTTGAAATTCATCGTAATCTTGAATATAACTTGAGGGAGGGCGAGGGCTAAAGCGCAAACTTCGAATATCGTCTGTAATCTCTTTTTCACCCATCCAATAAGTAATAACTGGCGCTAACCCTGAATTTTGCGTAGCTTGTACCCCGATATCATGTGTTTTCATTTTATAATAGACATTTCCTTGCTCGTCTTCATATTGCTTTACAATATCACTTACTGCCATCAACAAACACCTCTTTCTCCAAAACATACGACTTTTACGTTATGATAATATTCATTATAATGGATTAAAGCAGAAAAGTATTGCCGAAACGAGCAGAATGGGCTAGATGTTTTTGTAAAAATTTAGAAAAGATGTATCGAAATGTAGTATAATAAAAAAATCCATTTTATAGTTGTTCTTTTCTAAAAGTAATTTTTCATTACTAAAAGCAGGGTTAGTCGGAATGGAAATTAACCCCACTTATGATGAGTATTTTTATAAAAGTAATAGAAAGAAGGGATAATATTGGCATTTTCAACCTTAATGGCGTTTTTAGGAGTGGCAATTATTTTAACACTAATGCCAGGTCCAGATAATTTATTTGTTCTTGCACAAAGCATCACACAGGATAAAAAGGCCGGTATAGCAACATCACTTGGCTTATGTACAGGTTTGCTCGTCCATATAGGTGCGGCGGTTCTCGGTATCTCTGCTATTATTTATCAATCAACAGTTATTTTCTCTATTGTTAAGTTTGCAGGAGCGGCGTATTTATTGTACTTAGCATGGCAATCGTTTCGTGCGAAAGGCGATCCATTCACACTGGAACAGCAAAATGAACAAGCCTATGTGACGTTGTATCGAAAAGGTATTTTAATGAATATTTTAAATCCAAAAGTTTCTTTATTTTTCTTAGCACTATTGCCACAGTTTGTAAATCCTTCTAATGGCCATGTAGGTTTACAGATGTTAATTTTGGGTATTGTATTTTTAGTACAAGCGCTAATACTATTTTCTTTATTTAGTATTTTTGCCGGTAAAGTAAGAAAAGTAATTATTGGGAAGCCTGCAATTGCTAAACGATTAAATATGATCCAAGGCGTACTTTTCACTTTTATTGGAATACAAATAGCGCTAAGTAAACAGTAAAATGGGGGATTTTCATGGCAATTTTACATATAACGTTTAGCTTATCTACACAGGGTTCAATTAAACATGCAATACGACAACATCATTTACAACGAGATGAGTCAGTGCTTAGTGTCAATGAGATTTTCTCGATTGGTCCGCTATGCAGCTCAGAAGAACGAAAAAGCTGGTTAAGAGCCAACATCTTTAGGGACAGTGAAGAACGTGAATTGAACGAGGATCTTCATAAAGAATGGAAGAAAAAAATTGCATGTTTACCGTGCGATGTTGATGTCTGGGTATGGTACAGTCAAAGTACTCATGAAGAGATTGGGTTACGTTATGTCATGAGCGAGTTGATCAATAAATGTAGTATGGTATATGGGATTGATGCGACAGATGGCTTGAAACGTGTACAGCCAAACATGATGATTCGTCAAACAGGTGAGCTTTCACCAGACTTGCTTATGAAGCTACGTTCTGAGGCAAAGCGTTTTTCTATTGATGAGTGTCAGCAACTTGCTAAGGAATGGGACGAGCTAAAACAAAACCCTAGTACATTGCGAGTTTGGCAAGATGGAATTGTCCATGTAGCGGAGGATGCATTGGATCCTATCATTATAGAATGTGCCGAAAAAGTACATGCAGAACTAAATGAGGAATGGCTTAAACCGATGCGTATCATCGGTGAAACAATTGGTTCAATTGATGAATATTTAGGTGAAAAGTTTGTGGAAAAACGTCTGATGGCCCTTGCAAAGCAGGGACTTTTTGAGATTGATGGAAATACAACAGATATGTATTCGTATCAATTAAAATATGTAGGGAAAAAATAATAAAACAGCTTCCGGTAACCACCTTTCGTTTGGAGAAGGTGGTTTTTTGTTGTTCACGAAAATTGTCTTTACGTGAAAGCTTAAAAATTTATTTTCGTGAAAAGTCATTTAAAGGAATATCTGCTATACTAATTTTTCCGCAATTGAACATATAAAGAAAAGCGAGTAACAATTGTTACTCACTTTTATGCTTTAGCTCATTTTAGGAATGATAGAGCTAGCAATTACTATTTTTCATAAAAATCGAATACAAATTGCTGAAATTGCCGTGCTGACGGTGGAAGATATCGATTTTCAATCCAAGCCATACCTATGATCCGTTCACAAACCATATCCTCCACACGAATTTTCGCCAATTTATTTGGATTCAAGTCTTCGTCTACAGGCAGTAACGACACGCCGAGGCCAGCACCTACAAAACCAGCTACTGTTGATACCTCATCACCTTCAAAAGTAATCTTCGGTTTGATACCTGCAGCATTTAATAATCTATCAGCTGTACGGCGCAATGCGTAACCCTTTTTCATTAGAACAAAATTCTCATGTTCAAGTTCCTTCATTTTGATACTTTTACGTTTGGCGAAGGGATGATCGATTGGTACCATAATATAAAGCTCATCACGCCACAGCTCCTTCCAACAAACAGGTGGCTCCGTGTCAATCGCTGCGAGTAAGCAAAGATCTAACTCTCCTGCAAGTAGTTGCTTCAATTGGGAGTGTGAGTAATTTTGTGTAAAGTGAAAGCGTATATGCGGATGGTTCTGACGGAAGGCGCGAATCAAATCAGGAACGATGCTAGTCCCTAGAGTATGTAAAAAGCCGAGTGATACATCTCCTAGCTCTGGGTTATTAAGCTCCTGTAATTCTATAACTGCTTTTTCGTATTCCTTACGCATACGTAGGACACGATACAAAAAAAGCTCGCCATATCGGTTGAGCATAATCGAGCGTCCTTGTCGGTCGAATAAAGGTACTCCTAACTCCTCCTCAAGCTTTGAAATAGAACGACTTAATGCTGGTTGAGAAATCGCTAATGTTTCAGCAGCACGAGTCATATGCTCAAGCTTTGCTACTGCTACAAAATATTCTAATTGCTGCCATTCCATTTTTTCACCTCAATTCCCGTTATTTTTAAGTTAACTGCATTATAACGGTAAAAGAGTAGGAAGTATAGGCACATCAAGTGAAACTTTAATCAGTAAGGTTTCCCTCACTGACTATTAGTCTTCACCAATCGGGCATTTTACGGGCAGTTCATCTCTTTGCTTTCAGGTGGTAGTTTTGTACCTGTCTCTTCGTTTTTGGTAGGGATCATTTACTGCAGTTAAAGCGGGATGAAAATTTTTTTGAAAAACGGAGCACGTAAAATGAAGATTGGAAAATGAAAGTAGTAGAAAGTGTGATATAACAGCCATTAACCTTACATCGTTAATGCACAAAAGACATTAATATGATAAAAACTATAAATTGTACATTATGAATAAAGGGTGTTAAGATAGACACATAAATTACACAATTACAAGTTTCCGTGAAGGGGATATTATAAAATGAATTTATCAAAGCCACAACCTCTAACAATTGAGGGAGGCAAAAAAGCCGTACTATTACTGCATGGATTCACAGGTAGCACAAAAGATGTAAAAAAGCTAGGTGAATTTTTATCAAAACGTGGTTATACAGTTCATGCACCGATTTATAGTGGGCATGGTGTAGAACCAGAAGCATTACTTGAAACAAGACCAGAAGACTGGTGGAACGATGTTGTGGAAGGTTATAACTTCCTAAAAAGTAATGGTCATGAAGAAATCGCGGTAGTAGGAATTTCACTTGGCGGCGTATTTTCGTTAAAAGTAGCAGAGACGTTTCCTGTGAAAGCATGTGTTGCCATGTGTGCACCAATCACACGCGATAACTCAAAAGGCTTATTTACACGTTTATATCATTACGCTCGTTTATATAAACATTTTGAAAATAAATCAAAAGATCAAATTATTTCAGAATTACATGAATTACGTATTACACCTAAGGATTCATTAGATGGTGTGACACGTTTAACAACAGAAACACGCGATGACTTATCTACAATCAAAGCACCTACATTAGTATTACAAGGTTCATTAGATGATGAGCTTTATCAAGAAAGTGCGCCATTCATTATAAATACTGTGGAAACTGATGATAAAGAGATTATTTGGTATGAAAATTCTGGCCATATTATTACATTAGATAAAGAGCGCGATAAAGTGTATGAGGACGTATTTAAGTTTTTAGATCATGTAGAGTGGTCTGTCGCAAACTAAGGAGCTGTCAACAGACAGCTCTTTTAGTTTTGTCTACTTAAAGCTAAGAACTGTACAATTAACGATTATAAAAGAAAAAACTATTGTTTTTAAAATAAATGCCTGATACCATAGTGGAATTGCAGCAAGGAAATCTCTTCGATTTAAATTATTTGCAATAGATCAATTTCGCCTTGGCGTAATTGTAGCTGTCGCTTTGCTTTCGCTACACAAAACATTTGTAGCTGTCGCTTTGCTTTCGCTACACAAAACATTTGTAGCTGTCGCTTTGCTTTCGCTACACAAAACATTTGTAGCTGTCGCTTCGCTTTCGCACAGATAAACAATGCGTCCGGATTTTGAATTGTGCCTAGGCCTGCACGATGCAGGTCAGTTAGCCGTTTTCGCAGGATGCGAATGTTTTAGGCTAACATCCTTGTATTCATTCCTTTCAAAATCCGTGACATCCGCAAGAGGCTTTAACTTCTTTCAGCGGATGTTTGGACACCCGCTGAAAAGAGGGAGACGACGTTTCACTTTCGCAATAAAAGCATTTGCTGAAAGAAGTTAAATACATCTAAGGAGTTCATCAAAATGCAACAGAAAATACCTTTTTCAACATATGCAGTCATCGGTACGATGCTTTTCGGACTGTATTTTGGAGCGGGGAATCTTATTTTTCCAATTCAGCTTGGACAATTAGCAGGGACCAACTTTTGGTTTGGCCTAATTGGATTTTTAGTAACAGCTATCGGTTTACCGTTTCTAGGTATTTTAGCTATTGGTTTATCAGGTAGTAACGGTTTGCGTGACTTAGCGAGCCGCGTTCACCCATTATTCGGTGTCATCTTTTCATTAGCTCTTTATTTAACGATCGGTCCTTTTTTTGCGATTCCACGTACAGCGACAGTTCCGTTTGTTGTTGGCTTTGAACCTTATATACAAGCAGAGCATACAACACTTCTACTTGCTTTATTTAGCTTTGTATTTTTTGCCATCGTTTATTATTTCTCATTGAATCCAGCGAAAATTATGGATTATATCGGAAAATATTTAACACCAGCATTTCTGATTGTGTTATTTATTTTAATTATTATTAGTATTGTAAAACCGATGGGGCATTTCCAACCGCCAATGGGAGATTATATTGATTCAGCATTTATGACAGGCTTTAAAGAAGGCTATAACACAATGGATGCATTAGCTTCACTAGCCTTTGGTATTGTTGTCATTAATGCAATTAAAAGCGCAGGAATAACAGACAGAAAAGAAATTGCTAAGGCAACGTGGAAATCTGGTATTTTTGCCATGGCATTAATGATGTTAATATACGGTTTAATCACGTATATGGGGGCTTCAAGTATTGGAGCTGTTGGTACATTTGACAACGGTGGTTTAATATTTGCCGCAGTGGCAGATCACTATTTTGGATCATACGGGGCTATTTTATTGGCAGTTATTATTGTCCTTGCTTGTTTAAAGACAAGTATTGGCTTAATCACTTCTTGTAGTGAATTTTTCAATGAAGTATTTCCGAAAATTAGCTATAAATGGTTTGTATTGATCTTGTGCGTTATGTCATTTACAATTGCCAACTTCGGATTAACGAACATTATTAAATTTGCCATTCCAGTGCTGATGTTCCTATATCCGATAGCAATTGTCTTAATTGTACTTGCATTATGCTCATCACTATTTAAAAATAAGCAAACGGTATATGCGGTTGCTATGATTTTTACAATTTTTATTAGTGTTATTGATGGCTATAAAGCATTAGTAGTTAGCATTCCTACGGCGAAGCTAAGTATTTTTGATGCGATTGAGAAAGCTTATTCGAATATTTTACCTTTTTACGACATAGGCTTAGGATGGATATTACCAGCGTTAATTGGGGCATTAATAGGATGCTTATTCCCAGCAAGAAGAGCGTAATAGTTTTAAATACCACAATCTATGGGTTGTGGTATTTTGTTTTTGAGAGTTATTTACAAACTGACATAAAAACATGTAACAGAAAGACTGTACATGAAATCTAACGCTATAGCAGTACTGATCGTAGCTGTCCTCTCTTTTGTTTTTTCAGGAAGGTTGACCGAGACTGTATTCAATTTCGCATAAAAAATACTCACAGAGTGCAATGCGCTGTGAGTATTTTTTTCTTCAATCGAAGTGTCTTATGAATCCGCTTGAACATTATACTGGAATACTAGAAATACAAAGGAACTTTACAATTGAATCTGTTTTATTTATCCAGTTATGAGGGGTAGTCGAATCTAGGAAAATACAATCATAAGGATTCAAATCATGCTCCTCTGTGTCAATGATGATGGTTAGCGTTCCTTCTAGAACATAAAGAAATTCTTGCCCCGAATGTGAATAAGAATCCTCTCGATTTGCACCTGGATTCAGCAATACCAAAATCGGATTAAAGAGTGGATTTTCAATGTTTCCCGCTAAATCTCTATAAAAAAATTGATTATGCATGGTGTTTGTCTTACTAATAATATTTCTCATAACTGTCGGTGCTGTCTGCTCATCGGAATTTGAAAAAAAGTAGCTTGGATTGACACCGAGTGCTTCAGAAATTTTTTTCAATGATTCGAGCGTTATGGATGATTTTGATCGTTCGACCTGTGATAAAAAGCTAATTGAAAGATTCGTTTGATCAGCAATTTGTTTTAATGTTAACCTTCGCTCTTTTCGTAAACTCTTCATTTTTGCTCCAATTAAGTCATTCACTTTTCTCCACTCCTGTTACTGATATGAAAATAAAAATTTAGTTAAAATCTATTGCATAAATGTATGTTAATAGTTAATCTGCCTTTGAATATTTCTAAATCAACTAATTAATTTTGCAATTAATAATAGCTAATTATCACTATCCCTTATAACGCAGTTTAGTGCATCTGTCCAAATTCCAAATATAAGGAGTCACGTTGATAGGATAACATAAAAGCTCTAATTTCAGAACGATTACAAAAAAATCGACTTGTAGAAATATAGTAAATTATATCGTAATGCCAAAGTGAAGAGTATCAATTAATGTTGAAGTACCACTTTAATAGTTCGAAAGTATAACTTTTAAAATATTCTGAAAATTACATTTACAATGAAAATCCAGTGTGTTACTATCATGAATAATTGAAGTAGTACTTCAATAATAGCTTTTTAAAATCAAGTAATCTATCACAAATAAAGGAGAATGAATATGAATTTTCATGGCATTTTGGTTCCGTTAGTAACCCCGTTTAAAAGCGATAAAAGCTTAGATGTAGATACTTTAAAGCAATTGACTAACACATTTATTGAAAAAGGTGTTACTGGTTTAGTGGTGTGTGGAACGACAGGCGAATACTACGCCTTAAACGAAGCAGAACGTGAAACCGTTTTAAAAACAGTAGTAGAAATTGCTAAAGGTCGTATTACTTTAATTGCAGGTATCAATGATTTATCAACTGAAGGTGCGGTTAACCGTGCCAAACAAGCCAAAAATTTGGGCTATGAAGGTTTGATGTTATCACCGACACCTTATAGCTTGCCAGACCAAACGGGTTTAATTGACCATTATGAAACGGTAGCAGCGGCAACCGATTTACCTATTATCATGTACAACTTTCCAGCTCGAATCGGCATTGAAATTGAATACGACACGGTGGTGTATTTGTCGAAAAATCCAAATATTGTTGCTATTAAAGAAAGTAGTGGGGACTTTAGCCGCGCACTACGTTTGTTACAAACCCCATTTGAGAATTTTGAAGTGATTTGCGGTTGTGATGATCAGCCTGTAGACTTTTTCTTCTGGGGTGCTAAAAGCTGGATTGCTGGTGCAGGTAATGTGTTCCCAGAAGAGCAAATAGCCCTGTTCAAGGCTACACAGACCGGTGATTGGGATAAGGCTCGACAAATCATGAGGGATATCTACCCGGCTATTCACTCTATGGAGTCCGGTAACTATAACCAAAAAGCTAAATTAGGCTGCCTGAAAGGTGAAATCAACGTTGGTTCGGTACGCCTACCTTTATCTGATTTATCAGAAGTGGAAAAAGCAGAATTTTTGGCCTTTTTTAATAAATAATCGGGAGGAGAGACAGATGATCGTATCAAAAGAACAAGTCTTTGCCCTTGCTAATGAAGGAAAGCTATGGGCAGGCAACTTAATTGATGGTTTTACGAGTACAACCTGCAAAATAGAAAACCGCACTCCCATCGACAACAGCATAATTGGCTATATTGCTGATGGTGATGCACGAGATGTAGACGCTGCTGTTAAGGTAGCCAAAGACACATTTGAAGCAGGTACTTGGAGTCAATTATCTCCCAGTGAGCGCAAAAAAGTAATGATTTGCTGGGCAAAATTGCTAGAAGAGCACAGCGAAGAATTGGCTGCCTTGGATTGCGTGGATGCTGGTAAACCTATTACCGAATGTTTAAATACCGACATACCAGCAACCATCGATACATTTTATTGGTATGCTGAAGCCATTGATAAAGTCTTTGGCAAAGTCGCTCCTACGGGTAAAGATGCTTTAGGATTAATTATCACGGAACCCATTGGCGTAGTTGGTGCGGTATTACCTTGGAACTTCCCTGCGCAAATGTTTGCTTGGAAAGTGGCACCTGCTTTAGCCGCTGGTAATTCTGTGATTGTGAAGCCTGCTGAATTAACTTCGCTTAGCGCTTTCCGTATGATTGAACTTGCTTATGAAGCAGGTGTGCCTAAAGGCGCTTTAAGCTTGGTGTGTGGTTTGGGAGAAAAAGTAGGTGAACCTTTGGGGCGGAGTATGGATGTGGACGTTGTCTCCTTCACAGGTTCAACTGAAGTTGGTAGATATTTCTTGAAGTACTCAGCTGAAAGTAACCTTAAAGAAATTATTTTAGAGTGCGGTGGCAAAAGTCCACAAGTGGTGTTTGAAGATGCTGATTTGGATGCGGCTGTTCCACATATTTTATCAGCCGCCTTCTGGAACATGAGTGAAAACTGCAGCTGTGGTTCAAGATTAATCGTACATGAATCTATCAAAGAGGAATTATTAGAAAAATTAAAGTCCGGATTAACAAGCTGGAGAGTGGGTAATCCGATGGATGAGTCGGTTTCCATTGGCCCCATGGTTGAAGAAGCACACTTTAATAAAGTGAAATCGTTCTTGGACATTACTCTTCAAGAAGGTGGTCGCATAGTTACTGGAGGCAGCATTCACAGTGATTTGGGCAGTGGCTGGTACATCGAACCAACTATTTTTGATAATGTAACCGCAAATATGACCTTGTTCCAAAATGAAGTATTTGGTCCGATTTTAGCAGTTAGTACGTTCGAAACGGAAGAAGAAGCCATTGCACTTGCCAATGACACCTCTTATGGTTTGGCTGCTTCTTTTTATAGTCAAAATGTACAGCGGACGATGCGCGTGGCACGTGCGATTAAAGCAGGAACCGTTTCAGTGAATGGCTTTAGCGAAGGTGATATTACCACTCCATTTGGAGGCTTTAAACAATCTGGTTTTGGTGGTAAGGACAATGGCTTAGAAGCATTTGAACAATATGTACAGTCAAAAGTAATTTGGTACGTTCATTCATAATAATTTGAACCGGATTTTTGGGGGGAGTATATATGGAGAAAACAGATAATAAACAGCTAAAAAAAGTTGTTGCTGCATCGATGATTGGATCTGTAGCTGAATGGTATGAATTTTTCTTATATGGTACCGCTTCTGCTCTCGTTTTCGGAGAATTGTTTTTCCAAAAAACAGGAAACGCTATTGACGGAATTCTAGCTGCATTTGCTCTCTATGCAGTAGGCTTTCTAGCTAGACCTATCGGCGGACTTGTTTTTGGTCATTATGGTGATAAAATTGGGCGTAAAAATTTATTACAAATTAGTTTGGTTATCGTTGGAATTACGACTTTCTTAATGGGATGTATTCCAACATTCAACAGTATTGGCTATTGGGCTCCTATCTTACTCGTAACTTTACGTTTAATTCAAGGATTTGCTTTCGGCGGAGAGTGGGGAGGAGCAGTTATTTTAGTATCTGAGCACAGTCCTGACGATCGACGTGGTTATTGGGCAAGCTGGCCACAGGCGGGTGTGCCATTGGGTAATTTAATAGCTACAATTGTCCTTTTACTTTTATCTAAAAACTTAAGCCCCGAACAATTTATGGACTGGGGTTGGCGTGTAGCATTTTGGTTCTCTGCAGTTGTCGTACTAATTGGTCTTTGGATTCGTAAAAGTGTAGATGATGCCCCTGTTTTCAAAGAAGCTCAAGAAAAACAAGCGCAATTAGAAAAACAACAATTAGGGATTATAGAAGTGATTAAATACCATAAAAAAGCGATTATTGCTGGTATTGGTGCTCGTTTTGCAGAAAATATCTTATACTATATGGTTGTCACTTTCTCCATTAGTTATTTGAAACTTGTTGTCAATAAAGATACTTCACAAATTTTATTATTAATGTTTGGCGCCCATGCTATTCACTTTTTTTTCATACCATTAATGGGACACTTAAGTGATGTTTGGGGTCGGAAGTCAATCTATCTTACAGGAGCCTTTTTAACTGCATTTTGGGGATTTATTGGGTTCCCAATGATGGATACAGGGAATGATTGGATCATCATGGCTGCCATTATTATTGGTTTATTCATACAATCGATGACGTATTCACCATACTCAGCATTAATGACAGAGTTATTCCCAACTCATATCAGATATACAGCTTTGTCTTTATGTTATCAAGTAGCACCAATTTTAGCAGGCTCATTGGCTCCATTAATTTCATTAAGTCTTCTAAATAAATTTAATAGCTCCATCCCAATTTCAATTTATTTGGTCATAGCAAGTATCATTTCTATTTCATGTATGATGCTAGTAAAAGAAACTAAAGGAAAATCACTCACTTTTAAGAAAGCACAGTAACTATTATCGTTAGCTATAGATTCTTTTAAGTAAGGCTAAAGTCAATTAGCAAATACAATAGGTTTAAAACTACTATTAATTTACAATAAAGTTTGATATGAATGATCTCTTGGAATAGTGTGTCTCTAAGAGGTCATTTTTTGATTTTTTATAGAACAGTCTTCCTAATCATTGATATGGATTAAAGGTAGACTATTAAACAAGATTATTCTGCATATAAAAAGGGTCCAGGAATGCATTAATAGGGATGAACTTTAACGGATAAAGGCCAAATACAAAATGAGTTCGATACAATATCGAACTCATTTTAAACATGCTACCAAATGAAATAACCTCAGATGTGCATAGAGAAACTTAGTAAGCCGTCCAACCACCATCAACAGCTATTACTTGTCCGTTGACAAAACTTGCTTCATCTGAGCCAAGGAAAATAGCAAGCTGAGCGATTTCCTCAGGTTGTCCTGCTCGTGGGTTAATGGACAAACCTAGTGCTTGGCGAGCAGCACCTGTTTGGCTCACATTTGTCATGGTAGAAGCAATGTTTGTGATAACTGCACCTGGTGCGATACCATTGCAGCGAATATTTTTATCTGCATACATGAATGCTGTGTTTTTTGTCAGTCCAACAACAGCATGCTTAGAAGCAGTGTAGGCAGCCCCAGCACGTGCTCCATATAGACCGCCAGCAGAAATATTGTTAACAAAGACACCATGTCCTTGAGCAAGGAAAATCTCTGTCGCCATACGCATTGAACGCATAACAGCAGTAGTGTTTACCGAGAATAATTTGTCCCATCGTTCATCAGAAACTTCACCAACTGGCTCCATACCATCCATAATACCAGCATTATTCACTAAAATATCTAATGTGCCAAAAGCACTTTTTGTTTCATCAAATAAGCGTTGTAAGTCTTCTGTTGAAGCGACATTTGTTTGAACAGCGATCGCTGTGCCACCAGTTGCTTCGATACCTTCAACAACTGCATGTGCACCTTCTAAATTTAAGTCAGAAACTACGACCTTTGCTCCTTCTTTTGCATAACCTTCTGCGATTGCTTTACCCATACCTGACGCTGCACCTGTTACGATGGCAACTTTACCTTCTAATCTCATCATAAAAACCTCCTATAATTTAAGTTCTTTCACCAGAGTTTGCCCCAGTATTCAAAGATATATTATGTTAGATATTGAACATGTGTTCATTAAAATAATATAATAATTTTGTAAGCGATTTCAATGCGCAAAATACTAAGAACTGTTCAGTAATCAACACATATAGAAAAATCTGTTTAGTAAGGGGGAAGAAATTTGAGCGCTAACGATTTAAGAGTTGTCAAAACGAAGCAAGCATTACATAATGCTTTACTAACTTTATTAAGTGAGAAGCCTTTAGAAAACATTACAATCGCAGAAATTTGTCGGGTGGCAAAGGTGAATAGAGGTACCTTCTACTTGCACTATGAGCAAAAGGAAGGGCTATTTGAGGAATACTTTCAGGAAATTATGGAGGATTTGAATAATTCCTATGAGGAACCGTACCGTGCAGTAACAACGTTAGATAAAAACCAAATAGATCCAAATACTATTCGTATTTTCCATCATATAGAGCGCTTTAAATTGTTCTATCGCATTGTTTTTTCTAAAAATGTACCGTTGACCTACTATTACATGTTATTTGATGGAATTTTCTCTCTGCTAAAAAGAGATATCACCATCCATAATGAAATACATGATGAGATATCCATTGAATATTACAGTGCATATCAAGCAAATGCAATCATCGGT
>NZ_JBHZDH010000001.1:189403-265118 GCF_042755925.1 Lysinibacillus sp. NPDC059133
CTCTGCTAAAAAGAGATATCACCATCCATAATGAAATACATGATGAGATATCCATTGAATATTACAGTGCATATCAAGCAAATGCAATCATCGGTCTAATTATTCAATGGTATCGCCAGGATTTTGTGGACAGCGCAAGTACCTTAAATAAACAACTGGCTGCTATTTTGCGAATTGGTGAAAAGTAATGAATGATGGCATAGAAGAGTGGAACAAAATAGGCGAGTTAATGAGCGATATACTAACTAAATGTCAATAAAATTTAGGTATCATAGTAAATAATGTATAGCTCTCGGCAAAATGAGAGGTTGATTTCCGTTCCGACTGAGCGCTTTCCTGGGGGCGTCCGATGAGCCGCTTGGGTCAACAGGATGTTGGTCACGAAGGCGTTATCACAGGATGTGATGCTCTTAGCCTTCGTTCCTCTATTTGCTCGCTCCAGGGTCTCATCTGTGACGCTAATCCCCAAGGAGTCGCTCAGTCTCCACTCCAATCAACCACTTCGCAAAGTATGTGTCTTCTAGCATGTATTATGTCACTGTTATAAGTCTATTCTGATTGATTATGCTGAGTTTTAATAGCGTTCACTTTTGACACACACATAAAATTTATAAAAGTTATTCGTTATTGTTGATGGGCTAGCCTGGAACGGAAATCATCTTCATTTAAAGCTCCATAACATACACAAAGATATCCTTTATCATTTTGTTTTTTAACTCTATCAGCGATGTACTAACTCATCATTAGTACATCGCTTTTTTGACAATTTTATTGAACAGTAGCAGGGACTATTTGCTCGCTTTCGCTTTTTACTTTTGATTTTTTAAAAGCAACGACGATGGCGGAAATGGCCAATGTTACTGCAATGATCATTCCTAACGAGCTACAATTACTCATTAAATTATCAGTGCTTCCACCAAAAATAATTGTGTAATAGCCATCTGCTCCGTAACTAGCTGGAAGAAGCGACGCTAGTTTGTAGTAAAAATCAGATAGCATCGCTTGTGAAACAAGAGCACCTGAAGTAACAAGCTGCATAGAAAGAGCGCAAATATTAAAAATCATACCCAAGTTACCAAAAATGATGATAAAGGCTTGTGCTAGGCAGAGGAAAGCCCAGAACATTAATGCTTGAAAAAGATATACTGTTAAAAAATTTACTTGACTTGAAATATTAAATAGATGCATTAAGCCAATCGTTAATAGCGGAAGGGCAAAGGCGACACTAGCATAGAGTCATTTCATATGCAATATAAATACTGAAGGACAGTGGAAATCAATAAACGTTTGGATGACCAAAGATTGCTTTTGTTAATGCCAAGAACTGCTTAGATGTTCAGTTATCCAGGAAAATCACTCGTAGTGAATCAAAACAACCTCATAGTGCTACACTAAGAATATAATAACTTTTTATGGAAAAAATAGCGTTGACAACTATATCGTCAGCTGATATATTTTATATGTATCAGCTGACGATATATTGTTAGACGATATAAAAGGGGGATTCGTATGACGCAAGAGCATCCGCCATTAACAGAAGGCGTTTATTATATTTTATTAGCGTTATTTGATGCTAGGCATGGCTACGGCATCATGCAACTGGTAGAGGAAATGAGTAATGGTCGAGTTCGTCTTGGAGCGGGAACGATTTATGGAGCAATCAAAACATTGCTCGAACGAGGGTGGATTGAGGCGCTAGATGGTGACGGCCGAAAAAAAGAATACATCATTACAGAAAGTGGAAAGAAAGTTATTAAATACGAAATTTTGAGATTAAGGGAACTTTTTGACAATGGTATCCGTATAACAAAGGATGATGGAACAAATGGATAAATATCGATGAGTCTTTAACCCGTATGATATTGAGAAATGAGTTAACGATATGGCAAGCCAAGGTTGGCATTTAAAAAAGTTCACTTGGATACGTTTTACGTTCGAAAGTGGGGAACCAGGTAGCTATATTTATCGGCATGATGAATTGGAGCGATTTGGTGCCTCATACGAAGATGAATACTTAGAATTTCTAAAGTCCTCGGGAATTACAGGTAGATCGTTCTGGCTGTATCGTATTCTTCAGGAAGCCAGATGATGGACCTTTTGAACTTTACTCTGATAAGAAAAATAAAATTAGTAAGTTTTCTCAAAAAAATTCGGTGCTACTATCGCTTATCCTTCTTAATTTGGTTTTGGGATTAATTGGTCTGAGTGGGATTTTTTTAACACAGGCAATAGAATGGATTAAATTATCAAAGAATATCAGTAATATTCTTTTGGTCGTGTTATATTTTATACCATTCTTAAAACTTGTGCGTGTGCGTAATAAATTGAAGAAGGATTTGGATTTGTTCACAGATTAGTTTAGGAGATGTCTGAGAAGGGTAGTTACAATAGAGCTAATTTTATAAGAAAGTTACTTTTTCTTCGAATTATTTTCCGGGAAATCAGAAAAATTAAATAATTCAACAGGGAAAAGGTAACGTTATTATGACTACTATAGTAAGACGATATTTAACCATGAGTTCGCATCAGTTGCATAAGATTAATAGATGGGAGGTGGAACTTTATGAATAAAAGAGTGTATCATTTTTTTTTCGATCATGAAAAAGAAGAAGCATGGGTTAATGATATGGCGGAACAAGGTTGGCATCTAAAGCGTACAATGGTGGGTTACTTTATTTTTGAAAAAGGGGAACCTGGTCAATACATTTATCGCAATGAACTAGTTAAAGGTAAAAAGCAGGACTACTATGATTTTTTAGAGACGATGAATATTGAGTTTGTTTCAAAATTTGGATGTTGGGCATATTACCGAAAGAATAAATCAGAGGGGCCATTTGAATTATTTTCAGATAGTTCTTCGAAAATAAAGTATTTAAAATCAATAAGCCGTCTTTTTATAGCAGCAACATTGCTAAATCTTTTTTTTGGATTTATCAATCTTTATATTGGACTTGGTGAATCTACAGAAAGATTCTTAAACATGGGAGTATCATTCATAAATTTTGTAGTCGTAATGATCATGTGTATACAGATTATTAAAAATGAAAGGCGTAAAAAAGGACTGCAACGAGAATTACATATATTTGAAGCGTAAGGGGGAAAAAAGATGACATTACAATTAGAACAAGTCACAAAGAAATACAAAGATTTCACAGCGGTCGATAATCTGAATTTTACCATAAAAAAAGGTGAGATTTTTGGGCTGATTGGTCAAAATGGAGCCGGCAAAACAACGACATTCCGAATGATTTTAGATTTACAGGAGACAACGGCTGGAACGATTACATGGGATGGCAAACCCGTTAATGCTATCAACCGTGATGTACTCGGCTATTTACCAGAGGAACGAGGCATTTTTCCGACGATGAAGGTGGAGGATCAACTTTACTTTTTTGGCGAGCTACGTGGCATGAAGAAGTCGGAGTTAAAGAAGGAGATTGACTATTGGATTAGCCGATTTGAGCTCGAAGATAGAAGGAAAGATAAGGCTGAAACTTTATCAAAAGGGAATCAGCAAAAAGTACAACTGATTGCTAGCTTTATTCATAAACCGCAGTTCTTAATACTAGACGAACCATTCAGTGGACTTGATCCTGTGAATAAAGATTTACTGAGGGATGCTATATTGCTTTTAAAAGAACAGGGCACAACGATTTTGTTCTCCAGTCACCAGATGGATAATGTAGAGGAGCTATGCGATCATCTTTGTCTATTAAAACGTGGAGTTTCTCTATTTTCAGGTAGTCTACTAGATTTAAAGAAACAATACGGAAAAACTAGATTGGCAGTACGTACAGAGTGGTCGACAACTCAATTGTTGACACTTGAAGGAGTCAAAGATGTCAGAGTGGAGAAAGAGCAAACTGTGCTCACTCTGGAGGATGAGAGCTATGCACAAAGTATTTTCGAGAAGCTTTCCAATGGTAAATATATAGAAAAATTCAGCTTAGATTATTTATCGTTAGATGAAATCTTTAAAGATAAGGTAGGTGGCAACGTTGTCGAAGTTTAATTTATTAATGAAACAGCTTTACAAATCAAAAATAAAATCAAAATCCTTTGTTGTAATGACAGTCATTTATATACTCGGGATGTCCGTTGCAGTTTTTTGGTCAGATATTAAAGAGCTTTTTACAGGTGATGATCATGTGCAACAAATTGCGATTGTCAACGAAACAACAGCCGATTTAAGCAGTCTCTTTGTATCGAATGGCGATATGGAATTTATACAAAATGAATCGAATATATCGGAGCTAGAGAAAAAGGTCAAAGACGAAAAGCTAGATGCCGTTGTTAAAATAACAGATCAAGATGGACAACTACATGCTGAAATTTCTACTTTCACTCCGTTGAAATTAAATGATCAAGGTGCGATAAATTCGATACTGCAACTTGCTGGCCAAAATTATGCTGTACAACAGTTATCATTAACGCCCGACCAAGCAGCTCAAATTATGAGTGCAAAAACGATTATCGGTGAGAAAAACTTAAATAAAGAGTCTAATGGTGGTAAAAGCGAAGAAGAAAAACAATCAGGACTAGTGGTATCTTATGCAGTTGGAATTTTAATCTATTTCTTTATTTCTACATTCCTATCTATGATTACAACGGAAATTGCTACTGAAAAAGGTTCACGTGCAATGGAAATGCTACTAGTTAGTGTAAAGCCAGCTACCCATTTTAAAGCAAAAATTGCTGGTGTGCTTTTACTCGCATTAACACAGATGGGTATTATTACAGTTGTCTTCCTAATCTATGCGAAATTTGCGAAGAACGGTTTTGTTTGGGATATGGCAGCTAGCATTGTTAAAGAATTATCGATAGGTTATGTGATATACGCCATTTTATTCTTACTACTAACAATTATTCTTTACTTAATTGTAGGAGCATTATTCGGTTCTTTAGTGTCTAAAGTTGAAGAATCAGGTCAAGTATTAATGCCAGCCATGATGATTACTATCATTGGTTTCTATGTTATGATAACGGGAATGGGTAATCCAGATACAATGATCATTAAGGTATTCTCTTATATTCCATTTACGTCTGGAATGATCATGCCGATGCGTATCGGGGCTACTGATATAGGTGTAACGGTACCACTTTTATCGTTAGGTATTTTAATCGCAACAATTATTGTGACTTACTTATTCAGCATATCATTCTATAAACGCAGCGTGCTAACTTATAGTTCAGGTGGCGTTATCCAAAAAATTAAGACAGTACTAAAAGTGACAACATGATGATGAAAGCAGCTACATGAAGTAGCTGCTTTTTCAGTTCTAACATTCCAATAATAGAAAATGGTGTAAAGTATTTCGTGTGTACAGTCGAATTTCCTAATGAAACAAGCTATAATTTATAGTAGAGAGTGACGTTTTGTTATCTCAAACAAGGATTGAAGCTTTATTAACAAAATCATCTATATAACGTCTTGCAACATAAGAGAATCAACTAGAGCATCACGGGGGTTCCCCTATATTTAGCAACTCTTATTTGGCAAGGCCCGACTAAAATGAAACTTTTTCAGCTTGGAATCGTATGTAAGTAAAAGAGATAAATCGCAGGGGGTAAAACTTTATGTCTGAATTCGACAACGACCTATTAAAATCAAAGGATCCATTCGCATCAGAAAATCCATTATTACAACCCAATCCATTATTACAGGTGGAGCAAGAGCAAAAACCA
Source organism: Lysinibacillus sp. NPDC059133 (assembly GCF_042755925.1). Taxonomy (NCBI): domain Bacteria; kingdom Bacillati; phylum Bacillota; class Bacilli; order Caryophanales; family Bacillaceae; genus Lysinibacillus; species Lysinibacillus sp. NPDC059133. The sequence continues at coordinate 195,089 of NZ_JBHZDH010000001.1, forward strand.
GTACTTGTTTCTGAGCAGGAGCTATCACAAATTGCACAGAACCAACTTAAATTAAAGCAAGATCCTGAGGTTCATTCATTAGCACAAAAAATTGATGTGAAAGATCAAATTGCTATGCTAGAGCTTGGAAAAGAAACAGCGAATGGTATTTCTACCTTTTCAGATAAAATGCTAGCAACGATGAAAACAAGTAAGCTTGAGGAATCAAGTGTATTATTAAATAATTTAAATAGAATTATGGATAAATTTGATCCTCAAGATTTTGCGGAGGATAAAAAAGGTGGCTTCCTTACGAAGCTGTTCAGTAAAGGAAAGGAACAATTAGAAAAGTTTCTATCCAAATATGACAGCATGAACAAGGAAGTTGATGTCATTTTCCGTGAGGTTCAAAAATACGAAGGTGAAATGAAACATAATACAGTTGATTTAGAAAACTTATATGATCAAAACTTAAACTATTTCCAAACGTTAAGTAAATTTATTGCAGCAATTGAAGTAAAAACAGATGAAGTACGTTCATCATTACCAGTACTAGAACAAAAAGCGCAAACAGGCGATCAATTAGCAGCAATGGAATATGAAACAATGGTACGTGCCGTTGATTTACTAGAACAACGTCGTTATGATTTAGAAATGGCGCAACAAGTGTCATTCCAATCTGCTCCACAAATTCGATTAATGCAGCAAGGAAATAACCACTTAATTGCTAAAATTAACTCTGCATTTGTGACAACAATTCCTATATTCAAGCAAGGGCTTATTCATGCGGTGACGTTAAAGCGCCAAAAGCTTATTTCTGATTCAATGAGTGAATTAGACCGTCGTACAAATGAAATGCTTGTCAAAAATGCAGAAAATATTAGTAAAAATAGCGTTAATATCGCGCGTGCGGCTGGTAGCCCAAGCATTAAAATCGAAACAATTGAAACGACATGGCAAACAATTATGTCTGGTATTCAAGAAACGAAGCAAATTCAAGCAGAAACAGCTAAAAATCGTGAGGATGGCCGTAAACGTATTGAACGTCTGCAGCTAGAATACGAAAAACTGAAAAAAATGTAATCGTGAAACTTCTTGCAATCTTACTTTGCAAGAAGTTTTTTTGACAAATCAGAAATTCTTCATTATGATAAGGTAAATGAGAATGATTATCAAATGAGAAGGAAGCGGAAAAATGCTAAACAATGCAATTCGATTACATAAAATAATCAATCATGGAGTAAATAAAAGATGATGAGCAAAATGAATCCAACTTTATTATCCTGTGAGCCTTTAAAGGATGGAACACTTGCGATTAATACGACAGAAAACCTAATGCTCGTGTTAAAAAGTCGCTACCATGAATTAACGCATATTGAAGAGCTGTACAATGCCATGCATATAGATTTAGATGAAAAGCACACTATTTTAGAGCAAGAGAGAAAAATTTTAAAGAAACAAAATTTAGAACTTGTGGAAGACATGCAAAAAATAAAGCAGCAAAACGCCGTCTTACAAAAAAAGTTGACAGAATATAATTGTGTCGTAAATGAGCTAAAGGAGCATCGTCGACAAAATACAGAGCTACTAATTGAGCTGAGTAAATACACTACCTTGTCGAGGGAAACACTTTCAAGCCCATTAAAATCTATGATTCGTGATATGCGAGAGCAGGGAGTAGGGATTAAGGAAATCCATATTCGTATAAAACGACAAATCAATCCAGATATCAGCTATAGTATGGTACGTAAATATATCTCAGAGCTTGAATCCAAGAATAAAGCATAGCACCCAAATCAAATTCGTCATTTACAGTTAACAATCAAAGCCCTATAATTAGTCTATTCTTTAATTAGGTAAATTTTATCGATTTCAACAAGAGTAGGAGAGTTAGAGGCAATGTCAAATGAGAAAAAAGGGGTTTTGGCGGCATTTTTTGCCTATGCTTTGTGGGGTGCATTTCCGCTTTATTGGAAATTACTTGAGCATGTGCCGAGTTTGGAAATTTTACTGTCACGCGTCATTTGGTCCTTTGTCTTTACAGTACTAGCAGTAATAGTATTTGGAATGCGTAAGGAACTTCTCGCAGACTTAAAATATTTGTGGTCACACCAAAAGCATTTTTGGCAACTTGTTGGGGCTTCATTTGTTATTTCAATGAACTGGTTTTTATATATTTGGGCAGTTACTCATAACCACTTAATAGAAACGAGCTTAGGCTATTATATTAATCCTTTACTGTCAGTGATATTTGGGGTTGTTTTCTTTAAAGAAACACTTAGTCGTACGCAATGGGCGGCTACCGGAATTGCCTTTATTGCTGTCATTATTTTAACGATTAATTATGGATCAATTCCATGGGTAGCACTTCTTATTGCTTTATCCTTCGCCATTTACGGTGTTCTGAAAAAGAAAATTAAGCTTGATGCGACAAGAGGTCTAGCCATTGAAACGTTATTTATTCTACCGTTTGCATTAGGCTACTATATTTACCTTTTTACAACGAATCAAGCATCATTTTTACATGTTGATGTGCAAACAGACATCCTCATGATTGTGAGTGGTATAGTGACAGCCGTGCCATTAATTTTATTTGCAAAAGGTGCACAAAATATTCCACTCTATTTATTAGGCTTTATTCAATACGTATCACCAACGATTGTGTTAGTTTTAGGGATCGTGCTTTATAAAGAACCGTTTAGTCAAATAGAACTATTAGCATTTAGCATTATTTGGGCAGCCTTACTACTGTTTTCGGGCTCGAAAATCATTGAAGTGAGAAGAGCACATCATAAATCAGCCTAAAAAAGGACTTGTAGACATTTTCTACAGGTCTTTTTTGCATAGCTGAAAGGAATTATATAAGGGGACGGGACCATCGTTACTGTATAACTATGAAATATTTGTATGGTAATATATTTTGGGTATTTAAACTAGAAGGAATAAAAAGTAGGAATTAAAATGAATCACCCGTATAAAAAGTATGCAACTACAGAATTATGGCACGTTATTTAGGAAGCTATAGAAGACTAGTTGTTAATCAAGATGTAGAAGAAATGACAAGAAGAGAATATATAGTTGGTTATCTTTGTGCAAAACTTAGTCATATGGAAGGAGATTGAGCACGGTACGGTTGAGATTTCTTTTATTGTAAGACAAAAATAAGTAACTTTACTTTTTTGGCAGCATATAGTAATATTATGTCAATCAATTAGATAACAATGATGAATATTTTAAATTAATGAGAGGTGCTTTTGATGAGTGCGGTAGGCTCTAAATAGGAACAACTAAATGAAATAAATTTAATGACGACGGGGGATTTACGTCATAAAGTGACCCCTTATTTAGTCGTGGATTTATTTCGATACCTATGAAGATACCTACAATACTTTATAAAGCGTGGAATGCTCTGAATGTACTTCATTTTGTTGAAGTTTTTTCACGATGCTTCTTACACATGCCTTGTAATGTAAAAAGCTGTGGGATCCCCACAGCTTTTTTGTCTTTTTTAATTGAATAAAAAATCATTGATATCTAAATGAGTAGGTATCTTCATGAACGATTATGGAAAATCAACGTGAGGAGAATTTAGAATGAATCATACTACTTTTGAGAAGTTACAATACAATGAATTGAAGGATATCGTTAAATCATACTGTGTCAGTGGGTTAGGGAAACAGTTATTAGATAAATTAACGCCGAGCTCAAATTTGACAGTTGTTAAAAATCGTTTGAATGAAACGACTGAGGCACGAGCAATTTTAGATGCGGAAGGTCATGTCCCGTTTTTAGGGGTATCTAATATTGACAATACGATTAAAAAACTTGAAAAGGGCATTATTTTAGACCCTAGTGAGTTAGTAAGCATCTCAGACTTTTTAAGAGGCTGTAGAAAAATTAAAAAATTTATGCTGGAAAAAGAATTTTTTGCACCAGTACTTGCATCCTATGCTATTTCGATGTCTGAATTTAAAAGTGTGGAAGAAGAAATTAACTTTGCGATTAAAGCTAATCGTGTTGATTCAGCTGCTAGTAGAGAATTAAAGCGTATCCGAAATCATATCGAAACAACAGAGGAAAAAATTAAAGACCGCTTAGCAAAATTTTTAAATAATAGTGCAAATAAAACATATATCCAGGAATTTTTTATAAGTAAAAAGGATGATCGATACACGATTCCTATTAAGGCTTCCTATAAGAATCATGTGCAAGGGACGGTAGTAGAAATTTCATCAAAAGGTGCTACGGTCTTTATGGAGCCAAGTGCTGTCGCTAAATTAAATGTGGAATTGGCCACTTTGAAGGCAGAGGAAGCGGTGGAGGAATATCAGATTTTAGCGACGTTATCAGGATTACTGATGGAAAATATTCGTGAAATCAACATCAACATGGAGTTAATTAGCCAATATGATATGGTGTTTGCTAAAGCCAAGTTTAGCAAGCATATTGGAGGCGTAGAACCGAGTTTAAATGATGTTGGCTATGTGAAGCTCGTCAATTGCAAGCATCCACTGTTAATAGGTGAGGCGGTGCCACTTCATTTTGAAATTGGTAAAGACTATCGCAGCTTAATCATTACAGGACCGAATGCTGGCGGAAAAACAGTTGTTCTAAAAACTATTGGCTTGTTAACATTGGCTACAATGTCAGGCTTCCATATTGTTGCGGATAAAGGTACTGAAATAGCTATATACGATCATATTTTTGTAGACATTGGTGATAATCAAAGTATTGAAAATGCACTTAGTACGTTTTCATCCCATATGAAAAACCTTTCAGATATTATGAGGGCATCCAATAATAATACTCTTTTGCTGTTTGATGAAATAGGTAGCGGTACGGAACCAAATGAAGGAGCAGCGTTGGCGATTTCCATTTTAGAGGAGTTCTATCACATGGGCTGTATAACAGTAGCAACAACTCATTATGGAGAAATTAAGCGTTTCTCAGAAATGCATAGTGATTTTATGAATGCGGCGATGCGTTTTAATAGTGAAACATTAGAACCATTATACAAATTAGTGATCGGAACATCTGGAGAAAGTAATGCTCTATGGATTTCTAAGAAAATGAATATACGTGAAACGGTATTACAAAGAGCGAAAGGCTATATTGACAATAAGGATCATCATTTAGAACGAGTAAATGACAGAAAAATCAGGAAGGCCAAGATTGAGAATGAGAAAACTGCAGTAAAGTGTGAATTTAAAAAGGGAGATCGTGTGAAGTTGTTAGATCATGATGACGTTGGAGTCGTTTATCAAGAAATGGATAATTTCTATAATGTTGTCGTGTTATATGAAAGAGAATTCATAAAGGTAAATGTTAAGCGCTTGGCATTAGACCTACCAGCAACAGAATTATACCCAGAAGGATATGATTTAGAGAGTTTATTTGTGGATTATAAAGATCGAAAACTTCAGCATGATATAGAGCGCGGTTCGAAAAAAGCCCTTCGCAAGATTCAGAAGGAAATTAGAAAAGATAAATTGAGCTAATAAAAAAGGGATTGCACATAAATGTATGTTTAATGTGCAATCCTTTTTATTTATTGAACCGAATTTATTTGTGCTTTAATTGAATAATAAGTTTCTTCAATTTTTTGTTTATAAGGTAGATCGATTAAATCCTGAGAATCCTTATAGGCCCTTTTGGCGATTTCGTAGGCAGTTGTTAACTCACCGAAATGTGCATAGCAAAGTGCTTTATAGGAAAAGCACTCATTTAAACTTAATATGTCAAAGGGATGTAAGATGAATGGAGGATTATTTGTAAACTGTTCAAATGCTTCCTTAGCTTCTTCATATTGACCTAGTAAATATAAGGATTTTCCTTTTTCTGAATAGTAAAAGTTTTTTTCGAAAATAACCGAGCTATTATGCATAAGTGTACCAAAACGCTCTATTTCTTCTAGGGCCTGCTGATAATCGTGCGTGTAATTGTTATAATAATGCGCTCTTAATACGAAAATCAAAGCATCCACACTCAGTTGTTCGGCAAAAATCCGATACTGCTCAAGCTTCTTCAGCATATGCTCTACTTGCTCGAAATCATGGTCAATCATGGCACAAAACGCCCCAATACGATACATATCATCTATATAAGAGTAAAATTGATTTTTATGTGCATTGGTAATGGTCTCATATATAAGCTGTTTACCTTCTTCATATTCGCCAATTGCTAACTGAAAAACGCTAATATAATAAGCCATTTTCACAGTATCTCTCGAATCTAATTGGTAATTTTCCTGCTCAACTTCTTCTTTCGCCTGCAAAATACAAGAATAAGCCATTTTGTACTTTCGTTCTTCCGATAATATGCCCAACTGTAATATATAGGTTTCAAACCAATGACTTAGTAAATTAATTTCTTTAAACATAATGCGTGCCTGTTGAAGCGGTGATTCCCAGGTAGTTAATCTCGCATGATGTTGTGCTGCTGCATATATATACAGTAAACGCCCTGCCTCATAACTAAGCGAAAGCTCTTCTACATAAGGCTTAATCATCTCTACAATTTGCTGTACATTATCTGTATTACCAAGTTTTAATTCAGCAAATAAAATTTCTACCTGCTCTAAAAGATGACGTATGGAAGAGGGGGTTACTTGTTCAAGCAATTCACTAGCTTTTACGCCTAAACGTTCCGCTATATAATCGAGACTTTCCATCGAAGGCTTGGCCTTATCATTTTCAATTTGGCTTAACATACCTTTTGTTAGACGATCACCAGCAAGTGCCTCTAATGTTAATTTTCGTTCCTTCCTTAATTTGCGAATTCGTGTGCCTAAAGAGTCCACTGCCTTGCCTCCTTTTTAAAACATGTCCTTTGTTTAATTATATTAAACTTTTTGTTGCGTGAAAAGAGGAAGATATGTTATATTTTGTTTAATTAAATTAAACTTTTTAACCTAATTAAAAATATGGAGGGATTTTAGATGAATGAAGCGGAAAAATATAAAAGGGCGACGTATCATTTATGGACATTTACAGCTAGTAAAATGATTTCGTTGTTAGGGTCTCATGTATTATCATTTGGAATTGGTTTATATATTTTAGCACTGACAGGGTCAGCGATGAGTTTTGCGACAACGATGATTTGTTCCATTTTGCCTCGTGCATTAGTCGCACCTCTGGCGGGTTATGTAGCTGATAATTATTCAAAAAAACGCACAATTTTATTAGCACAAGTAGGTACAATATTGACCGTTGTTGGGTTACTACTCTATACAGAAATGGTCGGTTTGTCGGTTTATGCTATTTATATTGCAACAGTTTTTAATACAATATGCTCAGCCTTTTCAAGTGTAACGTTTTCTTCGTCAATCGCTACACTAGTAAATCCAGAACGCCTACAAAAAGCAATGTCATTTAATCAAATGTCAGTGTCGATCGCAGCAATTGGAGGACCAGTAATCGGGGGAATGATGTATGGATTTTTCTCCATGGAAGCATTTTTACTTCTACACATGGTGGCCTATGTGATTGCATTCTGTTTAGAAGCCACAATGAATTTTACTCTCTATAGTACAAGAAATCAGAGTGCAGAGAAGGAAAAAATGTGGGCTGGGCTAGTTAGTGGCTTTCATTATATTAAGCAACAAAAAGTTGTTAAAACAATAATGTGGATTTCATTATGGATTAATTTGTTTTTCTCTGCCATCGTTGTAGGGGGGACTTATATTATAATTGAATTATTAAAAGTTAAATCAACTCATTTTGGTTTTATAGAAGCTTCAGGTGCAGTTGGTATGCTTGTTGCTTCCGTCTATTTCGCAACACGGGCAGAGGTCAAGGCCCCACTACGTTTTTCTAAATTTAGCCTATTACTGTTGGCTAGCAGTTTAGGGTTGGCAGTTGTCCCATTAGTAACGAATTTCTCCTATTTAACCATTGTGATCTTTTATCTTGTCATCTATTTTATTTTCGCTATTTTTGAGATGGGGATTAACATGCCAATTATGGTTTATATGCAAAAGTTAATTTCAGAAGAATACCGTGGACGTGTGTTGGGATTAATGGAAACAATGGCAATGTCAATGATGCCGATTGGAATGGTTGTTTACGGCATTTTGTACGATTCATTCCCAGCCACGATTATTTTACTTGTCACAAGTGTGATTATCGTGACGATATCACTAGTTATGCTACGAACATCTGTCTTAAAAGAAGCACATCCAGAGTTTTATGAACAAAAGGTAGTGACTGAGAGTGTAGCGAATTAATGTCTCGCTTTGAAGGTAAGGGTGGTAACAGCGATTCATAACCATTCATCAGCTGAAGAAGAAGCTGAAATTGGCGGTATATGTATATTGGATGTGTTCAGAGGACTATCGCTTGCAAATGAGTTAGTAGATTACTTAGTAAAAGAAGCTAAAAAAAGTAATTTAAAAGAAATCTACTGTCTACCATTTGAAGAGTTAAAGTGTTTTTATGGGAAATTTGGTTTTGAAGAATTTGACTATGAGGGAAAACAAATTAACAATCATATATTAAAGAAGTATCAATGGTGCTTAGACAACTATGAGAAAAAGGTTTTATTACTTAAATTATAATACTTCCTCTTCAAGAAACGGATGCGATTCTTCATTATGAGGGGCTTTTTCTTGTGCTGCTATCGGAGCAGGCTAGTGAAATAATTAAAATCAACTTTTATACATTATTAAATTTTAATCTTAAAATAATTGGAGAAGTTAGGATGTCCATAATAGAATTTTTATATAACGTCGCTTATTATTAATTAGAGGACACCTCCTAATAAAAATGGGTATTACGAAATTAATTATTTAGGAGGAGAAAAAATGCGTTCAGAAAAAGAAATGATGGAATTAATATTACGAGTTGCCGAGAAAGATGAAAGAGTACGAGCTGTCGCAATGAATGGTTCTCGAACAAATTCTAATGTGCCTAAAGATACTTTCAGAGATTATGATATTGTTTATCTTGTATCTGACTTACAATCGTTTCTAATCAATCCTAATTGGGTTAATGTTTTCGGGAAAAGAATAATAATGCAAACACCAGAGGATATGGCAATGTTTCCACCTGAATTGGGTGGAAGATTCACCTATCTAATGCTATTTGAGGATGGTAATAGAATTGATTTAATGCTGATTCCGAGTGAGGAAAAAGATATTTATTGTTCTGAAGATAGATTAACAGTTATTTTATTAGATAAAGATGGCAATATGCCTAAGCTTTCTGAACCAACAGATAAAGATTACTGGGTAAAAAAGCCTTCTGCTGAATTTTTTGCTGATTGTTGTAATGAATTTTGGTGGGTTTCTACTTATGTCGCAAAAGGATTATGGAGACAAGAAATACTTTACGCCTATGATCACTTAAATAGTGTAAGAGAAATGTTACTAATAATGCTTGAGTGGAAAGTTGGTATAGAAACCAATTTTTCTTTGAGTGTAGGAAAAAACAGTAAGTACTTAAAGTCCTACCTTGATAACGAAATTTGGGAAAGATTGATGAAAACATATCCAAATGGAGATTACGAACAAGTTTGGAATTCGTTGTTTGAAACAATTGACTTGTTTGAGCAAGTAGCTATTGAAGTAGCAAGTATTCTCGAATATCAATACCCTTTTGAAGATGCGAAAAAGGTAAAACAATACCTTACCAAAAATTAAACTTAATATTTGTGAAGGTATACACTTAAACTAATGGGGCTTTACTTCAATAAGAGGTAGAGCCTTTTTCTACTTAAACTAAAGACGCAATTTAGTTGAATAAGAAGGACATATATATGGTAATATTTATTTGAAAAATATGGAGGGAATTATGAGTAATTCTATTAATTATAAAATATGGACTGTTTGTATGATTCAAAGTGAAGAGAAGGTTTTACTTCTGGATAGACAGTACGACAATTTCAAAGGGTTTATTCCACCGGGTGGTAAAGTTGAGTTTCCTGAAAGCATTGTAGAGAGTGCTATCAGAGAAGTAAAAGAAGAAACTGGGTTAGAAGTTAGAAACCTTATTTATAAAGGGCTTTATGAATATGTTAATCCAGTCGCTAAAGATAGATATATGATATTTAATTACATAACAAAGGATTTCGAGGGTGAACTCTTGGAAGATGCTCCAGAGGGGAAAGCGGTTTGGGTAGATATAGAGAGCGCATATAAACTTCCTATGCAGACATCGATACGGAGAAGATTTCCTTTATTTTTTAAAGATGGAACATTTGAGATTCAAGTTGAATGGAACCACGAAGAAAATAAAGAAGGGAAAGTTACTATACATAACACATAAAACTTCTTATTAAACTAAAGGGGGCGTTACTTGAAGACCATTGAGCCGTTTAGACAGTTCTTTTTTCTTATTGAACTAACGGAACAGAATAGTTCAATAACTACTTGAGAGATTATGAAAATAATGGGTAAGGTTATTTTTAGGAAACTTCGTAATATATGTAAACGTTAAGTCTAAAAAGGGGCTGATTTAATGTTATTAGATGTTTTTAATTATCTAAAATTTTCAATGGGTGTTTTTATTTTTAGTTTGTTAGTTACATTAATTTTAATATTATTAAAAAAATCTGTTGTAAATGGATATTCGGTCATTATGTTGGCCTTTGTTTCTTGTATCGTATCAGGGGTACTTATGATTATTGCGGGATACATAGCTGATGAAGTTCCATCGGGTGGAGACCCAATCACCTTATATATGTTTTTAGTTGTTCTATTACTAAGTATGGTGAATATGATTTTTGTTTCAAGAAAACGAAGGGAAATATAGTAAATAAAATAGTAGATAATCAACAAATTTTGTGAAAAATTGTACTTAAACAAACGGGATGCGTTAATTAAAGATCATAGAGTTGCATTGGCAGCTCTTTTTTCTTTATTGAATTAACGGAGCAGGTTAGTTGAATAGAATTAAACAATTTTATTATTAAATTTTGAGTGCAAACATATTTAAATGGATAAGAATTAAACAACTTTAAAGAGCCTTACTACAATTTAGCATGTAGCAAGGCTCTTATATTTTTATAAGAAAATTAAATAACTTTATGCGACAGCTACAAATGATTTCTGCGCGAAAGCGAAGCGACAGCAGCAATTACACCAAGGCGAAATTGATTTACTGATCCTCAATTACTATATAAGTGGCTTTCATTGGCCCATGTACACCAACAATAAGAATCATTTCGATATCTGCTGAATTACTTGGTCCTGTAATAAAGTTGATACAGGAGGCAATTTGCTCGCCATTTCGGATTTTTTCGCTAATTAAGCGGGCTGCTTGAGTCATTCGTGGAACGATCGTACTTTTAGGGATTAAAATAATAGAGTTCTCGGGTAAAAAACTGACGGATCTACCTTTATCCTTACTACTAAAAAGTACAGCAGTTCCTGATTCTGCTAATGTTATTTCACTAATCGTAATGCCGATGTTAGCTTTTTCAGCCTGTCGAATATTTTCCTCTGGCTGCTCGGAATTCCATTCGTACAGCTGAATATTTACTTGAGGCCATTGCTCGGTCATTAGTGATGATAGACCAAAGCTCTTAAACCGCTCATCTTTCCATGTTATAACAGATTGACTTCCATAATTATCAACTACTTTTTGTAAGTCTGTTGGAAGATTTGCTGTATTTGAAATGACAATATCCGTATGAATATTTTTGCATTGTTTAGCTAAAACCTCTACTAACTCATCTTTTGTTTTATCTTTTAGGACGCGATCTTGTGGGTGATATTGCCATGTAGGACGCGCAATTTCTGTTTTTGGCGCACGTCCAAGCTGTTTCGCAATGTTTGCTAAAAATACATCTCTATTTTCAATAGTACCTGCCATTATTCATCGCCTCCTCTTTGGCGGTGTTTAAACCAGTTACGGAAATTATCTTTATTTGGTGCTGGAAAATCCCTTGCTTCTGTCCATGCTTTTAGTGGGCCTGGGCCATTTGAGATTTTCTGATCTTTTGTAAATGGCGCCATTGCTGGTGAAGCCATTTTTGTAGCCATTTTATATAAGGTAGGGGAGGAAGCTCCTAAACCAAAGGCCTTCATTAATAGCTTTTCTGATACAGGAGCTTTCCCTTCGTTTTCAACAATTACTTGGCGATGTCTATGAATAAGCTGATGTAACGGTATTTTGACAGGACAAGCATCAGTGCAGGCGCCGCATAATGTGGAGGCATATGGTAACTCTTTAAAATCCTCATAGCCGCCTAATAATGGTGAAAGAACGACACCTACTGGCCCAGAATAGATAGAACCATAAGCATGCCCACCAACATGACGATAAACAGGACAAGCATTAACACATGCTGCACAGCGAATACATTGTAAAATAGGCTGGAACTCACTCCCTAAAATATCAGAACGTCCATTATCGACGATGACTAAATGAAATTCCTCTGGTCCATCTGTGTCACCATCATCTTTAATCCCCGTTAATGTTGTAATATAGCTTGTTAATTTTTGTCCAACTGCGCTTCTAGTTAATAAGCTGACTAGCACTTCCATTTCTTCAAATGTAGGAACAATTCTTTCCATCCCCATTACCGTAATTTGCGTTTTCGGCAAGGCTGTTACTAAATCTGCGTTCCCTTCATTCGTCACGAGTGTTATCGAGCCGCTCTCTGCAATAGCAAAGTTACAGCCTGTAATGCCTATATCTGCTGTTAAATATTCATGCCTTAATTTTTCACGTACATATAAGGCTAAATCCTCAGGTTTTTCACTTTTCTCATAGCCTTGTTTTTCTTTGAAAATATCACGAATCTGTTCTTTATTTTTATGCAAAGCTGGAGCAACGATATGAGAGGGTGGCTCGTGATCATCTACTTGCAAAATGTATTCTCCTAAATCTGTTTCAATGACTTCGCACCCGATTTCTTCTAAAGCTGCGTTTAAATCAATTTCCTCAGTCACCATAGATTTGGATTTCACTATTTTAGCGGCATTTTTCTTTTTAGCTACACCTTGAATATAGTCTGTCGCTTCTTTCGCGGTTTGCGCAAAGTAAACATGTCCACCTCTGTTAGCGACATTTTCACTCAGCTGATATAAGTAATAATCTAAGTTCGCAAGCACATGCTTTCGAATTTCTTCTCCATGAGAGCGCCATTCCTCCCAATGTCCGAGCTCATCAGCCTGTTTTAGCCGACGTGTTTGAAAGCGTTCCTGTGCGCTTGACACAGCTCCGCGCATAAATGTATTTTCTAATTCTTTCGATACTCGATCATTAAATCGTTCATCACTTGTTTTCATGGACATTTCTTTTACCTCCCTCTTAGCGGCAATTTAATACTTCCGCAATATGCATGACTTTAATAGGCTTACCTTGCCGATTAATTCGGCCACCGATATTGATTAAGCAACCCGCATCGGCACCGATTAGAATGTCTGCCCCTGTTTCTTCAACATTCTGTACTTTCTCATTGACCATTGCGCCTGAAATATTGCCCATTTTTACTGAAAACGTTCCGCCAAATCCACAGCATCGATCTTTTCCTGGAAGTTCTACATACTGTAAGCCTTTCACTTGATTTAATAATTTTAACGGTGCTTCTGTAACACCGAGTAGACGTGTCATATGACAGGAGGTATGATAAGTAGCCTTGCCCTCTAAATGTGCACCTACATCCTCGACCTTTAATACATGTACAATAAACTCTGTAAATTCATATGTTTTATCTGCCAATGCTTGCGCTTTTGGCTCCCAAACAGGATCGCCCTTAAATACTTCTGGATATTCCTTAAACATATAAGCACAAGAACCAGAAGGGGAGACGACGTATTCGGCATGTTCAAATGCTGTGATCATTTTTTTTATAGCATTTTTAGATTCTTTTACATAGCCACTATTGTAGGCAGGCTGCCCACAGCAAATTTGATTTTCAGGAAAGTCTAGGTCACAGCCAAGCCTTTCAAGAACTTCAACAACAGCTTTGCCTACATCACCTTGAAACATATCAACTAAACAAGTCGCAAAAAGTGTTACTTTCATGAGTATCGCTCCTTTTTGTCTCTATTACTCCTCAAATAACTAATCAACAGGTCATCTGATGACTTGGTGATAAATATTTTATTTTTATAATACTACAACTTTTCAGACGAATGAAAGGTGTTTGTTGAAATTTTCAAAAAATAAATAGCTGCCTATTATAAAAACTAGGCAGCCATTGTTATTTTATGGATTCAGTTGTTTCGAAATATTGCAATAAGACCTTTTCAACATTATTTAAATGCGATGCCATAGCATGTTTTGCAAGTTCTTCATTTTGCTGTTTTATTGCGAGGAAAATTTGCATATGTTCGTCATATAGCATTTCACTTGTTATTTTTTTTGAGTACAACCAAATTCTACGTGTCTCTTTCATCGTTTCGATCATTAAAGCTGAAACCTGGTCTAATATAGTTGCCAGCAAGGGATTTTGAGATGCTGCAGAAATGGCCGAGTGAAATTGAAAATCCGCTTTTTCACCTAGCTCTCCATCACCTTGTACATGTTTCATCTCATCTAAAATTTGCATCATTGACTGTAGGTCCTCGTCTGTTCGATGAATGGCTGCGCTAGCCGCTGTGCCTACTTCAATAATTTTGCGTACTTCTAACAAATGTGAGATATCTTGCTTATTTGTTAAAATGGCAGTTGATAATGGAAAATCGAGCTGATTGAATTGATTACTTTTAACAAATGTACCTGAACCCTGTTTAATTTCAATAAGCCCCATTGCTTTTAAAGCGGAAAGAGCTTCTCGGATGGCTGATCTACTTACTTGTAATTGTTCGGAAAGTTGTTCAACTGAATCGAGTCGGTCACCAGGCTTTAGTTCGCCAGCTCTAATTTTTTCATAGAGGATTTCGGACACTTCCTCATATATTTTTTTCGGTTTAATTTTTCTTAATTCCAAGGACTACACCTCATTTATCTCTATCAATGGCTCTATTGTTTTTTTATTATACATGAAGAAAGGAAATTTTCTCACTATTTAACCGTAAATACTTTTTGTAAATAAAAATAGGTTCTTCATGTCGGAATTTAATACTCTACAAAAAAGCTGTGCACCTGCATCATAGCTCTGCGCAATGCAGAATAATGATGAATTTTGTTGACAGATAATATAAGGGGGGCGCATAATGCAAAAGTATATGAACAACTACTCGTTGATATAATAAAGTTTGAACATTAAATTTGTATGAAAATATGATGGAACTTCACTTTTTCAACACCTTTTTGCCATGAAACGTTCACAAACAAGAAGGGCGCAATTTACAGTGATTTTTGGTACGATGGAGACAGTAACTGTAAGGAGCGAGTGAGAAAATATGGAAACTGATATTAACGTATTTCTAGCTTTAGGTGCAGGGTTTTTAAGCTTTATTTCACCATGTACTCTACCGCTGTATCCAGCATTTTTATCATACATAACAGGTATGACATTAGACGAGCTAAAATCGGAACGAGGTATGATGCAAAAGCGTGCAGTTTTGCACACCCTGTTCTTTTTACTAGGATTTTCAATCATCTTTATTTTGATTGGTCTAAGTGCATCATTAGCAGCCGAGTTCTTCCTTAATTATAAAACATTATTACGTCAGGTTGGAGCCATTTTAATCGTTGTATTTGGATTAATGATTGTGGGATTACTACAAATTGACTTTTTAATGAAGGACCGAAAATTCCAATTTAAAAACCGACCATCTGGTTATTTTGGATCGGTATTAATCGGAATAGCCTTTGCGGCTGGTTGGACGCCTTGTACAGGTCCAATTTTAGCATCGATTATTGCATTAGCAAGTGCAAATCCAACAGCAGGATTTAGCTATATGTTAGCTTATTATTTAGGTTTTGCGATTCCGTTCTTTGTGTTATCTTTCTTTATAGCACGTATGACTTGGATTCGTACACACAGCCAAAAAATCGTGAAAATCGGCGGCTATATTATGATTGTCGTTGGTGTATTGTTATTCTTTGACGGATTATCGTATTTAACACGCATTTTACAGCCTATTTTTGGTGGATTTACAGGCTTCTAATCTGCTAAACTAAAGAGGCAATACCGTACTTTAACGTGGAGGGAGATGAACATGTGCCTACAGTTTTAGTAGTGGATGATACGCTTTTTATGCGTGTTGCAATAAGTAATATGTTTACTGAATGGGGTTATGAGGTAGTCGGCAAGGCAGTGAATGGTAAAGAAGCTGTGGCGATGTATCGTGAGTTACAACCAGATCTAGTAACGATGGATGTAACAATGCCCGTTATGACAGGTATAGCAGCAGTAAAAGAAATCATCCCTGAATTTCCAGATGCAAAAATAATTATGATTACAGCTTTAGGACAACAGAAGTTAATCGTAGAAGCAATTGAAAGTGGTGCAAAGGATTTTATGACAAAACCTTTCGAGCCAGAAAGATTAAAAGCTGTAGTTGATCAATTACTTGGATAAAATTGTTAACGACATTAGAGGAGGAAATTTTATGTTTGACAATATCCCTTCTCAATATTATGTAATAGGTTCAACCATAATGGCCATTTTTATGGGTACCTTTGTCATGGTTATTCGTATGCGTGCATCTAAGAAACCGACAAATGAGAAGAAAATTATCATTCCACCTATTGCGATGTCTTCAGGTGCGTTAATGTTTTTATTTGAACAGTTTCGAGTGCCACCCATGCAAATTCTTGAAGCGGTAGCAGTCGGCGTGGTGTTCTCAACAATCTTAATTGCCACTTCTAAATTTGAAGTAAAAGGTCAAGATATTTATTTAAAACGTTCAAAAGCATTCGTTTTTATACTAATCGGACTATTAGTGTTCCGTGTAATTGCAAAAATGATATTAAGTAGCTCCATTGACGTTGGTGAATTAGCAGGAATGTTTTGGATTTTAGCATTCGCTATGTTACTCCCTTGGCGAATCGCAATGCTTATTCAATTTATAAAAATCAAAAAAACAATTCCGCTGAAGAATATTTAATGGAAAACTACACTAGAGATTTTATCTAGTGTAGTTTTTTTATTGAACGCAATTTGGCTGATGGATAGAGCGGTTCGAATGACGGAATGAAAGATCCAAAGTGAAGGATATAAAACAGAGCGGATCGAATTGCCAGAGTGACGGAAAGAGTTGTCCGAGCGACGGAATGAAAGGCAAAAGCGACGGATGAAAGAGTCAAAGTGAAGGATAGAAATCAGAGTGACGGATAGAATCGTCGAAGTGACGGAAAGAGTCGTCCAAGCGACGGATAGGATTGCCGAAGTGACGGAAAGAGTCATCCGAGCGACGGAAAGTAAGACAAAAGCGACGGATGAAAGTGCCAAAGCGAAGGATATAAAACAGAGCGACGGATAGGATCCAGGAAAAACTTATTGAAAAAACTTATCTAAGGGCAGAAAAACGCTGCACATCTAAAATGTGCAGCGTTTCTTTAATCAAATAGATGTTCATATGGGGCGATGTCAATTTTCATTTCATCTAATTTTTTACGTAAAAATTTATGGTCACGCTTTGGCGTTGCTTGAATGTAGCCACGAATAATCAAATCGTGGTTAATAGAAGGTGCTTTTTCTTCTAAAGCAAGCTCGCCAATTTTTCCTGCTATTTTTTCCTTTGCTACTTGTCTAAATAGCTCAGGTACAGGGCTTACAAGTTCATATAAAAGCTCCTTCTCAGGTTGTCCCCATAAATGAATGGTTTTATCTAAATAATACTCTTGCCAATCTAAATCGGATTTACCATCCTGCTTCGGTAATGCCTTTAAAAATTTGCGGAACATGAAAAATCCGCCTATCGCCATAAATGAAATAAGTACAACTACCCAAAATAGGATAAACCATAAAAACCAACCATTTAACAAATCGTTCACCTCTTTGCCTTCTCTCACTCTATTATAAAAGCTTACATAAAAAAATTCATCCTAAATGTCCCTTTTTTAGCAATAAGTCAGTATATATTGAGTAAGAAAGGAGGTGACCTCCATGGCAAAAGTCAATTTCTTAGGTGCTACACTGCGTTTAAAGTATGTCGCTGGACACAATGCCCAAAACGAGCCCATGTTCACAACAAAAACGTACCGCAATTTAAACAGCTCGCATACGGCAGAGGATTTAGTAGAAGTAGCATATGCCATTGCAAGTCTATCTTCACACGCACTAGACAGCATTGTAAAACAAGAAACAACAGATTTATCCTAAGGAGGGAAAGCTATGACACAAGTTTTAGAGCTGCAATTTGAAACAGCGGCAGGGAAAACGGCAACATTTGCGATTGATGCACCGAAGCCAAAGGTAACAGCGGAAGAAATTCAAAAAGTAATGCAAACGATCATCGCTAAAAACGTTTTTGATGGACAAGCTGGCACTCTCGTTGCGATGAGTGGGGCTCGCATCGTTGATCGACAAGTAACAGAATTTGATTTAGAGTTCGAATAACCAAAAAAATGGTCTTTGCAGAATGTACTGCAAGGACCATTTTCAGCAATGTCAGTCTTATGTATCTTGCAGGGAAGGAGGGACCAACATGGAACAGTGGTTAAACATGATATCGGATATCGGTTTTCCTATCTTAGTGTCGTTTTATTTACTGCACCGGGTAGAAGTGAAATTAGATGCAATTCATGATGCGCTTGTTTCCTTAAAGTGAAATCGATTTCACAAAGATGTACGAAAGCTGTCACTTGAGTGTCCTTGTCAATATTTACATCGTACGATAGGATGGGGATAGTGTAAGTAGGGAGCGTGTTAAAGATGAGAAATAAAATAATTGGACTTGTTCTACTTTTTGCATTAGCAGCTGTGCTTAGTGCATGTGGAAATTCAAAGTTTAAAGCAGATTATAACATGGAATTACCAGATTTTGAACATGTCAATCAACGTGGAGAAACAGTTTCTTTAGAGAGTTTAAAAGGAAAACCATGGATTGGTATGTATATTTTCACGAATTGTACATCAATTTGTCCACCAATGTCTTATAATATGACGCAAGTTCAAGAGAAGCTGAAGAAAAAAGGTGTGGAAGATTATAATATTGTTGCGTTTTCAGTTGATCCTGACGTAGATAAACCACAAGTATTAGCTGATTATTTGAAAAAATATAATGTTCCAGATCAATCAAAATGGAATCTACTTACTGGTTATTCACAAAAATATATCGAGCAGTTCGCTGTAAAATCAACAAAAATAATCGTCAGAAATGATCCTAACAGCGACCAAGTCGTTCATGGGAATCAATTTTTCTTAGTCGATAAAGATGGTGTAATCGTAAAAATGTATTCAGGATTTGCGGAGAATCCAGAGGATGTCCCAATTGACACAATTGCATCAGATATAGAAACATATATTGATGAAAATTTATAATGGATAGAAGGAAACCGTCTCAATTAATGAAGAGACGGTTTTTTTTGTTGAAATTTAATCTTTTATAACTGTAGCCTCGTTTATAGTGTAGAAGGAGGGAAAGATTTTGTCTGATACAGAATATTTAGAGCAACTAATGGAACTACATACAGATCATTTATTTCGAATCGCTTACTACTATACGAAAGATCTACGAATAGCTGAGGATATTGTTCAAGATGTATTTATTAAATTTTATCATCACCAAAAGCATTATGAAGAAAGAGGAGAAATGAAGGCTTATTTAGCACGCATGACCATTAATAAATGTAAGGATTACTTAAAAAGCTGGGCTTATCGAAAAATTACATTTCAGCATAATTTTTTTGCCAAACA
The DNA here is from genome assembly GCF_042755925.1 of Lysinibacillus sp. NPDC059133. Lineage (NCBI taxonomy): Bacteria > Bacillati > Bacillota > Bacilli > Caryophanales > Bacillaceae > Lysinibacillus > Lysinibacillus sp. NPDC059133. Next base: position 214,766 of record NZ_JBHZDH010000001.1, read on the forward strand.
AAAAACTGTTTTACAAGATACACTCATTCGTCAAGATGAACAAGCTCTTTTAGATGAAGCCATTTTACGGTTACCAATAAAGCAACGTGAAGCAATTGTCTATTTTTATTTGGAGGAGATGACGATCAAGCAGATAGCAGAACTACTGGCAATTCCTGAGGGTACCGTTAAATCTCGTTTAAAGAAAGGGAAGGAATTATTAAAAGTAGACTTACAGCATATTGAATGGGAGGTACTTTTCCATGGATAAGCATACAATGCACGTATTGAAGGATGTCTCAGCACATAAAGAAGCAATCATTCAAAAGGTTCGACAACAGGTTCGGCAAGAGCCGTATCCATCAAAAAAACTTTGGCCGCATCGTGCACTGGCGGTCATGATGACATGCTCTATCTTACTATTTATTGCATGGCAAGCTTCGAAACCGATGGATCATTTAACGACAGAAATACTTCATGAAGAAGAAAAACAATCATTCACTGATTTATTTAAAACAGAAGTTGAAGGAACAGAGACAACGTTCAGTCAGTATTTTCAAATAGCAGATCAATTTATTCACCGCGAAAATATCAAATTTTATGCACCGCTTCAAGGCTTCGAGGCTATGCAAGCAGTGGCAGCTACTATGGGGAATGCTGTCCATTTAATAGACCCTGAAGATCTTCCGTTTAAATCAAATCTACAAGAGGTCTATGCGGTAACATCAGAGATGCAAGATGGTAGCCTGCAAAAGCAATTTCAATTTAGTTATAAAGAAAAGTCTCTCACTGGAGTGGATCGTCAATATATTATTTTGACAGTAACAAATGTAAATCATAATCCAGTAAACTATAAAGTTACGGAAGATAGTCAGGAGTTTTCAGGGGAAATCACGAATGTAGGTTTGAATTTTATGGATCCTTTGTATTATCATGCGATGACACCGGATAAAGGTTTCGCGTATGTATACTATAATTATGATGAGGCAGACAAGCGTATTTATCAAATGAGTACAAAAGCCAATGAGTTTTATACGTATTATAATGGCTATGCATATCAAATAGGCTATCAATTAAATGGTGATCAACAGGAAGCACAAGAAAAAATGGTTGCTCTTGCGAGGGAATTTATCTCGCACATAAATTCAGCGAAAGCAAAGAAGTAATGTGGAAAATAACTGCCTGCTAAAGCTCGATTGGTGAGGGGGGAGCGATCAGTGGTGATAAAGAACCCCTCGTGAGTAAGTAATACTTTATTTTTGGCAACAACTAGTTACCAAAATGACACATCTCATTCAGTCTATATTAAAATAGTAGAAAAGGGATGGGGGGTTCAACAATGACAGTAGCGCAAACGTATTTAAATGTTGTCCAGAAAAGATTTAGAAGTGTCAAAGAGCTAGGCGATAAAACACTCGACCAACTGGAAGAGGCCCAATTGCACTGGGCGTATAATGAAGATTCAAATAGTATCGCAGTGATTGTAAAACACGTTAGTGGAAATATGATATCGAGATGGACTGACTTTCTTACGACAGATGGTGAGAAATCAACGAGAAATCGTGATGATGAATTTATGGATAGCCTTCAGACAAAAGAAGAGGTAATGACAGTATGGGAAAAGGGCTGGCAAGTATTTTTAGATGCTTTACAAAAATTAACGGAAGCTGATTTACAAGGGTTTGTAACGATAAGGGGAGAACGACATTCCGTGATAGATGCGATTGAAAGACAAATGTCCCATTATTCACAACATGTCGGTCAAATCGTTTGCATTGCTAAGCAAGTAAAGGGTTCTGAGTGGCAAACAATAAGTATTCCAAAGGGACAATCTCAGCCTTTCACAGAATCAATGTTAAAAAAACATCAACAATAGAAATGGGGCCGTCTCACTAGTGTGAGATGGCTTTTTTGATGGAATATACATACATATCTTTGTTTAAAAATCGCAAAACTTTATTATATTCAGAAAATAAAATTGACGTGTATCTTTGAAGCGTGTTATGTTTAATACAAAATTTAATATGTAACATTACAAGTTTGAGTGAAAAAACTTTTTCACTTAATTTAAAGGAAAATGGGTGTAAATCCCATGCTGTCCCGCAGCTGTAAATGAGGAGTTTTGTTTCAAATACCACTGAGTAAGTACTCGGGAAGGTGAAGCAAAATGAAGATTCATAAGCCAGAATGCCTGCTTGTAGTATGATTCATTGTAGATCTACGAAAGATAGGGAGATGGATGGAAGGCTTTTAATAATGAGTTTTTCTATCCTTATTCACGTGGAATAAGGATTTTTTTTATGCCTTTTTCTAATCTAAGTAATTTACATCAAAGTGAGGTGTAAATAAAGAGAGAGCAAAGTAATGACGATTACTTTGTATTTCAAGTTAGAAGTATAGTGGAGAAACATATATATTTTAATTTTCTAACACCCAAGAATAGACAGGAGCAATCATAATGATATTTTTTAAAAAATTATTACCGTTCATTCTAATACTGATGTTAACGATTTTAGCAGGCTGTTCAAGCTCGAGTGAAGGTAATGGAAGTAAAACTTCTAGCAAAAATAATAATGAAGGAAAAATGATAACAATTGGCTGGCCGCTAGATATAGGGCCTTTAAATCCGCATACCTATTTACCAAACCAAATGACTGCGCAAGCAATGGTATATGAATCATTAGTAGAATATAACGATGACGGGACAATATCGCCGAAATTAGCGGAGAGCTGGGAAATTTCTGACGATAAAACAGCTTACATATTTCATCTTAGACAAGATGTAAAATACTCTGATGGGACAGTCTTTAATGCAGATAATGTTATTCGTAATTTTAATGCAGTTTTAGCAGATCGTGATACACACTCTTGGATGGGAATGGTGAATCATATTGTAGATGTTGTGAAAGAAGATGACTATACAATTCGTCTTCAATTAGATGCACCCTATTACCCTGTATTAAATGAACTGGCTTTTGTGCGACCATTTCGCTTCTTAGGGGATAACGGATTCCATGAGGGAGATGCAACAAATAAAGGTATTAAAGCTCCGGTTGGAACAGGTCCATGGGTATTAACCGAATATAAAAAAGATCAATATGCACTTTTTAGCCGCAACGAACATTATTGGGGTGAAAAGCCACTAGTAGACAAAGTAAAAGTGAAAATTATACCAGATTCAGAATCTATTTCACTGGCATTTGAAAATGAAGAATTAGACTTAATTTATGGTCGTGGCATTATTAGCTTAGATAACTACACTTTCTTAAAAGACAGCAATCAATACAAAACGGCTGTATCTGAACCTTTATCTACACGTGCATTACTTTTTAATACACAATCTGGTCCTTTAGCAGAATTAAAAGTACGTCAGGCTATTCAATACGCTGTTAATAAAGAACAAATGGTTGAAAGTATTACCCATGGTACAGAAAAGGTTGCCAATACACTGTTTTGGGATGCTATTCCATATGCCAATATTGAGTTAAAACCAATCCTATTTAATCCAGAAAAAGCCGAGCAGTTATTAGATGAAGCAGGTTGGACATTAAAAAATGGTGATAAAATCCGTTCTAAAAATGGGCAACCTCTTACATTAGATTTAATCTATATTGCCACAGATGCTATCCAAAAACCCATGGCAGAATTAATGCAAGGGGAATTAGCTAAAATAGGCGTTCAATTAAAACTTGAAGGCGCTGATGTAATGGTAGGGCTCCAAAAATTAATGGATAATCAAGTAGATATTAATTTCTGGCGCACAAACGGTCCACCAACAGACCCACACAGCTTCGCAAACGAATCAGCAACACCGAATGCAAATGGTGTTTATGAAGCGAAATTAGGCCTAGAAAATGCAACACAAATTGATGACAAAATACATCAATTATTAATTGGGACAGATGAAGCGGAACGTGTGCAATTGTATAAAGATATTTTAACAATGTTCCATGACCAAGCATTATTTTATCCAATTTCATATGAAACGAATAATGTTATTTACCATAAATATTTGAAAGATTTTAACCCCCGTGCATCTGAATATGATATTCCTTATGCTCAAATGGATGTAAAGTAAGAGAATGAAAAGAGAGTGGGTCTATTATGACTCCTCTCTTTTTGCACTATGAAGACTAGGGAAGTGATGAAAAAATGTACGAATCAATTTGGCTTTTTTGTCTAAAACGAGTAATTACATTACCATTTGTTTTACTAGGAGTTTCAATCATGACCTTTTTATTTATTCGTTTTGTTCCAGTAGAGCCAGCGGAGGTCATACTTAGACTGTCAGGAGTCGCCCCGACAGCAGAAGCAATACAGGCGCTACGATCGGAATTAGGCACTGATCAATCTTTGTCTATTCAATATTTTATATGGCTAAAAGGTGTGTTACACTTCGATTTTGGTACATCGTTTGTGAGTAAATTACCCGTTGCTCAAGAAATAGTAGAAAAACTACCGGCAACTTTTCAATTAGCCCTAGCTGCATTTGTATGTATTCTTTGCTTTAGTATTCCTCTTGGTATTATAAGTGCTCTTTATAAAAATTCCGTATTTGATAGGATTGTAGGCTTATTATCTATTATCAGTGTATCCATCCCAACTTTTTGGGTAGGTTTTTTTCTTCTGTACTTATTTAGTTTGAAGCTTGGCATTTTCCCGACAAATGGTAAAGGGACGATGTTACATATAATTTTACCAGCCGTATCTTTGGCATTACCAACTCTTGGGTTGTTTGTTCAAGCAATTCGTACAAGTGTCATAGAAGAATTACAAAAATATTATGTTCAGTATGCACATTTACGGGGGTTAAAACAATCTGTTATTCTCAGTCGACATGTCTTCAAAAATGCTGCTATTCCACTGACGACGATGCTTGGTATGACACTTGGGAATTTATTGGGTGGGGCAGTTATTGTCGAGCAGGTATTTAGCTGGCCTGGTTTAGGTCGCTACTTAATAGAATCAATTATTAATAGGGATTATCCAGTTGTGCAATGTTATGTTCTTATAATTGCTATCATCTATGTTTTTGCTAATTTATGTACAGATATATTACATCGAGTTCTTGACCCGCAGCTAATGATGGTGAGGGGGAGAGAGTAGAGTGATTAAATTACATAAAAGTTTAAACGGTAAACAATTGACTAGTATATCTCTTCTTACATTTATTGGGATAATGGGGCTTTTTGCGCCGTTGATCATGCCGAATGATCCTTTTTTAGTAGACGTCTCTAAGAAGTTTTTAGAACCATCATGGGCATATCCTCTCGGCACAGATCATTTAGGTCGATGTATACTTTCACGTATACTGTTAGGTATTCGCTATTCTTTAGGGTCAGCTATATTCATTCAATTAATAGCAAGCTTTTTTGCTATATGTATCGGGGCAATAGTGGCTTTTAAGAGAGGGATCATTGATTATTTATTTATTCGCATCTGTGATGTTTTATTAGCTTTCCCAACGCTTGTTCTTGCATTTGGACTACTAGGTATTTTGGGTCCAAGCTTAAGAAATGTCTTATTGGCCCTTATTGTTACTCAAACTATTTATTATTCAAGAATTTTAAGAGGCCTATTTATAAGCGTTCGTGAAAAAGAATTTATAAAAGCTGCAAAAATTAGTGGAACTTCAGGAGTGAAGCTAATCCTACGTCATTTCGTGCCAAATATAATGGCGCCGATGCTGACTATTATTTCTTTCGATTTAGGAAAAGTCATTTTAGAAATTGCTGGCTTTTCATTTATTGGATTAGGTGTTCAAGCTCCTACTCCTGAGTGGGGAATGATGATTAGTGAGGGCAAACAGTATATTCGACTACATCCTGAGCTTATGCTTTATCCAGGTGCGGCCATAATCATCGTAGTCCTATTATTTACTATTTTATCTGGTCATAACAAGAAAGTTGGTCATTGAAAGGGATAGCTATGGAAAGAAAAATCTTATTACAAGTCAAAGATTTAAATGTGCAAATAGGAGAGCAGGAAATCCTATCTGCTATTAATTTAACTGCAAATAAAGGACGTATATTAGGGCTTATCGGTGAAAGCGGTAGTGGTAAGTCAATGTTATGTCAAGCAATTATGCAATCTCTTCCGGCTATGGCAAAATCGACGGGCCAAATTTTATATCAAAATACTGATTTAACATCTGTAACCAAAGAAAGATTAAGAGATTACCGAGGAAGGCACATATCGATGATTACACAAAATCCATTGGTAGCGTTTGATAGTAATCAAACAATAGAAAGGCATTTTCGGGAAACAATAAAAGCGCATTACGTCATGAATAAAAAAGAAATAAGACAGGTAGCTATTTCCGCAATGAATAAAGTAAATTTACCTAATCCGGAAAAGCTATTGCAATATTATCCTTTCCAATTAAGTGGAGGGATGTTACAACGTGTTATGATTGCTCTTTCTTTTGCGATGCAACCTAAATTATATATTGCCGATGAACCTACAACAGCTCTTGATACAGTCAATCAAAAGAAAATACTATCATTGTTCAATCAAATTCGAAATAACACCGATGCAGCGATTATTATCGTCACACATGATCTTGGTGTTATTGCTGAAATTGCCGATGAAGTTGCTGTTATGTATAAGGGAGAACTCATCGAGCAGGCGAATGTCTTTGATTTTTTTGACGCGCCACAGCATTGGTATACAAAGAAACTTTTACAATCGAGAATCACTTTTTAGAGGAGGTAGTAGATGGCTCTATTAGAGGTGACGAATGTTGAGAAGTACTATCATCAGAGACAGTCATTTATACAAAAAAAGCAAGAAGCACCAGTATTACAACAGGTTACATTTTCACTTCAGGAAGGCGAATGCTTAGGAGTGGTCGGTCAAAGTGGCTCAGGAAAAAGTACATTAGCTCGGATCATTTTGGGCATAGAGAATCCAACGAGTGGGATTATACGATTTAATAATGTGAATTTATATCAAGCTAGCTCTAAAGAAAAAAAGGAAATTCGCAGAGATTTACAAGCTGTTTTTCAAAATAGCTTTAACTCCTTTAATCCAAAGCAAACTATTGCAGAGATAATAGAAGAACCATTTCTTAATTTCGAGAATTTTTCCAAAAGCGAAAGGCAACGTAAGGTCGAGGAGCTACTGAACTGTGTTGAGTTAGAAAGCAATAATGCCAATAAATATCCTTCACAGCTTAGTGGAGGTCAACAGCAACGCGTAAATATTGCTAGAGCAATTGCTATAAACCCCAAACTTATTGTGTTAGATGAGGCTATCAGTAGCCTCGATATGATATTGCAGAAAAATATATTGCAACTACTACAATCACTACAAAAGCAACTGAAGCTATCTTATATTTTTATTTCTCATGATTTACATGTAACACGCTTTATATCAGATAGAATACTAGTGATGCATAAAGGTCGACTTGTTGAGGAAATAAACAAGGACGATCCATTTAAACACCCCGCTTCACTCGAACTATTCAACGCTATTCTGCCTATGCATCCCAGGGACAGACAAAAGACGTGCTAGCCTAAGAGAAGAATCAAAAAAATAAAAATCGTAGCCAATTTTATAGCTACGATTTTTTGCTGTTTTTCTATGCAAAATAAAGCTGATACATCGAAGCTTCTTCGTCAATAGATGTTGTGATTTCAAAGGCTACTGCTGTGTTCGCTCATTAGCAATGATTTCGTACATAAATCGTATGAGAACCATTAATTTGCATTACCATCTATGTATTCATCCGAGGCCAAATAGGAGTGGCAACCGCTTTTAATGCAGTCACTATCTGTTTTTCTTCTAAAATGCAGCTAGAGGAATAACCTTCACATCTAGATTGGCTATATTAAAAATATGGCATCTCTAATCTAGTGATGTGCCAAAAAAAGCCCCATTAACTACTAAAAACAGCCATATAGAATTTACAGAAGTCAAGACATTTGGAGATGTGTTTTAATTTTTGTAAAATTTTAGTGTTAATTTATGAAAAAAGACGCACTTCTTATAGGATAAAAGGTATGATTAGGCTATACTTAAGAGGATTAATGTTAATAGTGGAATAGAGGGAGTCGTATGAAATCAACGGTAGAACGAAAACTGCAATTTGCTTTTGGTATAGTTTTAGTATTTCTATTACTAATTACTAGTATTGCCATGTACTTTTTAAATGATAATAAACACACACTTGCGGAAATCGAAAAAAATACGGAATTAATGAACTTGTATAATGATATTTCCTTTCAAACGGTTCGTGCAAATGCTGCCATTCGAGGGTATATGTTATATGGTAAAGAAGACATGCTCAACAACCATCTTGAAATACGAGAAACTTTACATAAATCTATTCAGCGTATTGAAGAACTTGAACATAAAAATACGGACTTTGAACAGTTTTTAAAGCAGTTAGAGGCATGGGAAGAGCCTTTAGATGAACAAATTGTACCGCTTTTTCAAAGTGGTGAAAAACAGCAAGCCCAGCAGTTGGCATTACCGGTTTTAGGGAAAGGTTCTCTAAAGCTTGTTGAGTTTGGGAAAACGATGGCAACCGTTCAGCAGGATGAAATGCAGGCTCGTATAGAGGCTACAAAGCAAAAAGGCGACAGAAGTGGCAAAGAGATTGCTGTACTAGCAATGGTCTCCTTACTTATAAGCATTATAATTGCGACAGTTTTTGGTCGAAGAGTAGCGAAAAATATTCAACAAACAGTAATAGAAATGGACAAATTCTCAACTGGCAATCTACAAACGCACCTGCAATTTAAAACAAAAGATGAGTTTGCCCAGCTGGCAGCTTCCTTTAATTCAATGGCGGAAAAACTTAGACATACGATGAAGCAAGTTGGTAATTCATCTGAACAGGTAGCAGCAACATCCGAGCAGCTCACAGCGAGTAGTATGGAAGTGACACAGGCAACAGAAGTTGTCTCAGAATCGATCCAAGATATTGCACACGGTATTGAAGAACAGGATACATTGACAGGTGATGTACGAAACTTATCCTCACACATTTTGAAAAAAATGAATGACATATCAACAAGTATTGATCATGTGAACGATGCAACGGTGGAAACTAAAAATATGGCTAGCATAGGACGTTCTTCAGTTCGTAATGTCATTGAACAGATGAATGACATTGCGGATAATACAGCAGAGCTAAGTACACGTGTTAAAGACTTAGATGACAATACAGCAGCAATCGTCTCAGCAGTCAATGTTATTAAAAATATTGCTACCCAAACAAATCTATTGGCTATCAACGCCTCTATAGAAGCTGCGCGCAGTGGTGAGCATGGTAAGGGCTTCGCTGTAGTAGCAGAAGAGGTACGGAATCTAGCAGATGAATCGAATTTAGCAGCAGTAGACATTGAAAAGGTTGTTTTGCAAATTACTGAAGATACAAGAATTATCGAGGAAGATATGATCAGTAGTAATGATTCAGTAATGCTTGGTCGTGAAAAAGTAAATGTGGCAAGAGATAATTTCATACAAATTGACGATGCCATTAATGATGTGCAAGCGCAAACCGAATCAGTTACAGCGGCTATTCGAACAATCCATCAAGATATTGAAAAACTTGTTAAAGAAATCGACTTCATTAGCGAAGTATCCATGAAATCGAGTAGCAATGTTCAAAGTGTTGCAGCATCCTCTGAGGAACAAAATGCAGCGATGGAAGAAGTAGCAGCAGCCTCTACACATTTGGCAAAAATGGCGATTGACTTACAAGAATCAATTCAAACATTTAAATACTGACACAAGAACCCCTATGAATCATACATAAAGAATGATTCATAGGGGTTCTATGTTTAGTGGATAGTGGCGTGGAGAGCGCGATTTATGTCGAGAAAATCAAAAAAATGAAAAAAAGTGTTAGAATTTAAGTATTTCGTCCGATAAAAACAATAGAAGAAAATTTAATCGATATGAGGGGGGAGGTTGTGTGTTGGGGGCATTCTTTGAATCTAAAAAGAAACCACAAAATTGGACAAAACACATTTTAAGAACTCGTAAAGACAAAAGGAGAGCTGTTGCATGAAACGATTATTTGGAAGCTTTAAGGGGAAGCTCTACACATTATTTGCTCTTATCTTACTAATCCCAGTTATTTCTGTAGGAAGCTTATCGTATCTTTCAGCAAAAAATTCGATAAAAGAAGAAATACTTTTTAGTGCAGATGAAAGTGTTAAAATTTTGAATACGTTAATTGATAGTGCTATTAGCACAAAAATAAATGAAATCGCTACCTTTAGCGAGGAAATAAATTCTTCTAAGTACGAACAGAAGGAAACTACAATACTACCGAATTTTCAAGAATATATGAAGCTGAGTCCAGATGTTTTAAGCATTTATCTTGGAACAAATGACGGAGAAATATTTGTAGAACCAAAATCGAATAGCGCTGATTACAATCCTTTGGAAAGAGATTGGTATAAAGAAGCTATGGCTTTGAAGGGAGAAACTTTAATAACGAATCCTTATAAAGATGTAGCGACAGGAGATATGGTTGTAACAATTGCTCGTCAGCTAAAAGATCAATCTGGGGTAGTGGCAATTGATTTGAAATTGACAGACCTTCAAAAAGTTTCGGACTCTATAAAAATAGGGAAAAATGGATATCCTTCTATTTTTGGTGAGAATAATTTGGTCATTTCACATCCGACTTTAGAACCGGGTGGCGAATTAAAAGAAAGCTTCCTCGACAAAATATACGACGACAAATCGGGAACGTTTGAATATGTCTTTGACGGTGATGACCGTATTATGTTCTTTACAACGAATGAACTGACAAATTGGAAAATCACAGGGACAATTTTTGCAAAGGAAATTGACCAATCAGCATCATCCATTTTGAAAAATACGTTTCTCGTATTAATTACTGCGATTGTAATCAGTTCGATTGTATTCTTTTTTGTTATGAAGACCATTATAAAACCGATTAGATTACTAAAAGATAGTGCAGTAACCATTAGTAAAGGTGATTTAACAGAGAAAGTGACAATCACTTCCCATGACGAGATTGGACAGCTAGGTCAAGCTTTTAATGATATGCAAGACAGTTTAAGAACTCTTATTCAAAAAATTGAACAAAATGCCGAAGAGGTAGCTTCGTCGGCAGAAGAGCTAACAGCCAATGCTAACCAAACGAGCATTGCTACAGAAAAAGTGGCCATTTCAATTCAAGATGTTGCTTCAAGCGCAGACACGCAAACGACGAGTGCGAATAAGAATGCAGAATCGTTACAGGAGCTTTCCAAGGCTATTCTTCATATTGCGGAGATCTCTTCTACTGTGACAGATCTTTCACAGCACGCGACGCTACAAGCAGATGAAGGTGGACAGGCAGTCCAGGATACAAAAGATCAAATGCAGTCTATTCATGTATCTGTGACCGATTCAAATACGAAAATTCAAACACTACATGAACGCTCTAAGCAAATTACATCCATTTTAGATGTAATTACAAGCATTGCAGATCAAACGAACTTACTTGCACTCAATGCAGCGATAGAGGCAGCAAGAGCAGGGGAGCACGGAAAAGGCTTTGCTGTTGTGGCTGATGAAGTAAGAAAGTTAGCGGAGCAATCGCAGGAATCTGCAAAGCAAATTTTCGAGCTAATTAATAGTATTCAATTAGAAACAGAACAATCCGTAAACATCATGGCAAAAGTTACAGAAGATGTTCAAAATGGATTACAAGTATCAGATGAAGCCATTACTAAATTCCAAATGATTAAAACAAGCATGGATAAAATTACTCCTAAAATGGAAGAGGTATCTTCTGCTTCTGAACAGATGTCAGCAAGTGTACAAGAAGTAACAGCCGTTACGGAGGATTTGGCATTCTCAGCACACGGAAATGCGACTGCTTCAGAGGACGTTGCAGCGTCTACAGAGGAACAATTGGCTTCAATGGAAGAGATTAATGCTTCTGCACAAGCGCTTGCGTATATGGCAGATGAGTTAAAACAGCTCATTAGTCAATTTAAATATTAATAGATATACGAAAAAATGCCATTCCTCCTTTGAGGGGTGGCATTCCATATTATTAAAACTATTGTGTCAATGAGATGAAGGTTTCATTTTTAATAAAGTATGGCTCTTCGGCAAAGAAAAAGAGAAATCGAAAAGTAACGATTTCTCTTTTTTCTTGTTTGACCAAGTCATTCTATGTTCTTTACCTTATTTAATAATGGTAGTCTATTTCCGGAGAATTAATGGCGTCAATACAAAGCCTATTTCGTTTTCAACCTTTTATTTACTACGGAAAGAAAATCGAATGAAACGAAAATTAGTCTTTAAGAATCCAAAAACAGATTCTACATTGATTTTTCGTTGTCGATAGATGGCACCTGGTTTTTCTTCTGAAAGCTTATAATGAAGCCTAGTTAAATCAAAAAAATGAAAAAAGTTGTTTTAAATTTAAGTATTTTGTCCGATAAAAACATAAGAAGAAAATTTAATCGATAAGAGAAGGGGAGGTTGTGTGCTAGGGGCTTCTTTGAGTCTAAAAAGAAACCACAAAATTGGACAAAACACATTTTATGAACTAGTAAAGAGGGGAGCTGTTGTATGAAACGATTATTTGGAAGCTTTAAGGGTAAGCTCTACACGTTATTTGCTCTTATCTTACTAATCCCAGTTATTTCTGTAGGAAGCTTATCGTATCTTTCAGCAAAAAATTCGATAAAAGAAGAAATACTTTTTAGTGCGGATGAAAGTGTTAAAATTTTGAATACGTTAATTGATAGTGCTATTAGTACAAAAATGAATGAAATCGTTACTTTTAGCGAGGGAATAAATTCTTCTAAGTACGATCAGAAGGAAACTAAAATACTACCAAATTTTCAGGAATATATGAAGCTGAGTCCAGATGTTTTAAGCATTTATGTTGGAACAAATGACGGAACATTTATTCAAGAACCAAAAATAAATAGCGCGGATTATAATCCTTTAGAAAGGGATTGGTATAAAAAGGCTAAGGAATTAAAAGGCGAGACTCTAATTACGAATCCTTACATAGATGCAGGGACTGGAGATATGGTCGTAACAGTTGCTCGTCAGGTGAAAGATCAATCTGGGGTAGTGGCAATTGATTTAAAATTGACAGACCTTCAAAAAGTTTCAGATTCTATAAAAATCGGAAAAAAAGGATTTCCTTCTATTTTTGGTGACAATAATTTGGTCATTTCACATCCGACTTTAGAACCGGGTGGCGAATTAAAAGAAAGCTTCCTAGACAAAATATACGACGACAAATCGGGAACGTTTGAATATGTCTTTGACGGTGAAGACCGTATTATGTTCTATACAACAAATGAATTGACGAATTGGAAAATTACCGGCACAATTTTTGCGAAGGAAATTGACGAATCAGCATCACCTATTTTGAAAAGAACGTTTCTCGTACTAATTGCTGCGATTGTAATCAGTTCGATTGTTTTCTTTTTTGTCATGAAGGCCATTATAAAACCGATTAGATTACTAAAGGATAGTGCAGTAACCATTAGTAAAGGGGATTTAACAGAGAAAGTGACCATCACTTCTTATGACGAGATTGGACAGCTAGGGCAAGCCTTTAACGATATGCAAGACAGTTTAAGAACTCTTATTCAAAAAATTGAACAAAATGCTGAAGAGGTAGCATCGTCGGCAGAAGAGCTAACAGCCAATGCCACTCAAACGAGCACAGCGACAGAAAAGGTGGCCATTTCGATTCAAGATGTTGCTTCAAGCGCAGATACGCAAACGACGAGTGCCAATAAGAATGCAGAATCGTTACAGGAGCTTTCCAAGGCCATTCTTCATATCGCAGAGATCTCATCTACTGTGACCGATCTATCACAGCATGCAACGTTTCAAGCAGATGAAGGTGGACAGGCAGTTCAGGATACAAAAGATCAAATGCAATCTATTCATATTTCGGTGACCGATTCAAACACGAAAATTCAAACGCTACATGAACGCTCTAAGCAAATTACGTCCATTTTAGATGTGATTACAAGTATTGCAGATCAAACTAACTTACTTGCTCTTAATGCAGCGATTGAGGCAGCAAGAGCAGGAGAGCATGGAAAAGGCTTTGCAGTTGTTGCTGATGAAGTAAGAAAGCTGGCGGAGCAATCACAGGAATCTGCACAACAAATTTTTGAGCTAATCCATGGCATTCAGTTAGAAACAGAACAATCCGTAAACATCATGGCAAAAGTTACAGAGGATGTTCAAAATGGACTACATGTATCAGATGAAGCTATCACGAAATTCCAAGTGATTAAGACAAGCATGGATAAAATTACTCCTAAAATGGAAGAGGTATCTTCAGCCTCTGAACAAATGTCAGCAAGTGTACAAGAGGTGACAGCTGTTACGGAAGATTTGGCATTCTCAGCAAAAGGAAATGCAGCTGCCTCAGAGGATGTTGCAGCGTCTACAGAGGAACAATTGGCTTCGATGGAAGAAATTAATGCTTCTGCACAAGCTCTTGCACATATGGCAGACGAGCTAAAACAGCTAATTAGTCAATTTAAATATTAATAGAATCAGGCATAACAAAAAAACGCCATTCCGTTTGAGGAATGGCGTTTTTGAATAATTATCGATCTTCTTCCCAGCATTCTGTATTTTTCAATGTTGGGATTGATTTTGCATAAAATACAGGGTTTTTGCCAGTTTTCCGTTGCATAGTAAAGTCGTCTAAAACACGGAAGGCAATTTTACCAAGTAATATAATAATCGTAATATTGATTATAGCCATTAGTCCCATGAACAGATCTGCTAAGTTCCAAACAAGCTCTACTTGCGCAAGAGAACCAAACATAACCATTGCAAGAACTAAAATACGGTAGATAAACATCCAACTTTTATGAGCATTCATAAACTCAATATTAGATTCACCGTAATAGTAATTCCCGACAATAGAACTAAATGCAAAGAAAATAATAGAAATAGCGATAAAGTAAGGAGCCCAATCACCTACATGTACAGCTAAGGAATTTTGTGTAAGAACAATTCCATTACTTTCACCAGTATTATATAGACCCGCTAA
The DNA here is from genome assembly GCF_042755925.1 of Lysinibacillus sp. NPDC059133. Taxonomy (NCBI): domain Bacteria; kingdom Bacillati; phylum Bacillota; class Bacilli; order Caryophanales; family Bacillaceae; genus Lysinibacillus; species Lysinibacillus sp. NPDC059133. Next base: position 229,773 of record NZ_JBHZDH010000001.1, read on the forward strand.
AATAATGATAAACGCTGTTGCAGAACAAATCATAATTGTATCAAAAAATACACCTAAGCTTTGCACTAATCCTTGCTTTGCAGGGTGAGAGGTATTTGCTGTAGCGGCGGCATTAGGAACACTACCCATACCGGCTTCATTAGAAAATAAACCACGACGTACACCTTGCATAATAGCAGCTCCAATCGCACCACCAGCAGCTTCCTGAAGACCAAACGCTTCTGTGAAAATCAGTTTGAAAACGGCAGGTACTTCAGTCAGATTCGTTACAATAACAAAAAGGGCTACAGCTAAATAGAAAACTGCCATCACAGGTACAAGTACTTGCGTAACTTTTACGATTCTATGTACGCCACCAAAAATAATCATGGCCGTTAACACAACTAGAATAATACCAATGATAGTAGGATTAATATTAAATGCCTCACCTACAGAAGTTGCAATCGTATTCGATTGTACCGCATTAAATATAAAGCCAAAGCTTAACGTTAAAAGAATACCAAAAATAACCCCTAATTTACGTTGACCTAACGCTTTTTCCATATAATATGCTGGTCCACCACGGAACGTATCGCCATCCTTTACTTTGTACACCTGTGCAAGCGTACTTTCAATAAAGGCAGTCGCCATTCCTAAAATAGCAATAATCCACATCCAAAATACGGCTCCAGGTCCACCTACTCCAATTGCTAATGCAACGCCTGTGATATTACCTGTACCTACACGTGAGGCTGCGCTAATCGTAAAGGCTTGGAACGGAGAAACACCTGACTCTCCCTCTCTTTTTTCAACTATTAAACGAAACATTTCAGGGAAAAGTCGAATTTGGACAAATTTTGTTCCAAATGAAAAATACAATCCAGCAGCTATTAACAATGTAATAATGCAATATGTCCATAAAATATTATTAGTATCACCTACAATATTCGTTAACCATTCCATTTGCTTTCCTCCAATCTCAATACGCTTCAGTTTACACTGTTTTTTTGTAATATATCCATTTTTTGAAAATACTGAATTTTAGAAAATGATTTCATTACTAGATATTTTCCAATAGTAGAAGTATCTAGTTTGAATGCAAGTGCAGTAAAGGACTTACTTATACATTAGAATAGAAATAGATTATTGTGATGAACCATTTGTCGAAACTTTACAGCGAGAAAATAATATAATGATGTAATAGAAAAATGCATGTGTAATGAAAAGGAGATTAAGTATGGCATTTTATTTTCTTTTATATTGGCATTTTCTGCTGATGGATATGGTGATTATGATAGTTGCAGGAATTGTCACTTTTTTATTCCCTAAGTTTCCATCTATCGTTGTATTGATCATTAGTGGTTTAATGGGCTTTGTGTATTCTATATGCATTGATTTTAAGGATGGTATTTACTTTTTTATTAGTATAAATGTTGTTGTTGCTTCTATACCCATCTTATTAATTAGATATTTGTTATTTTTGAAAAGAAAAGCTGAAGAAATGGAAGTGGAATAAAGCTAGTAAAGTTTATTTTTTTTGAAAATTCCCTTATTTGCCCTTGGATTTTTAGTATAATAATTAAAATTAAAGGCTCATCACCAAAAGGTGGGTATGACGTTTGTTAAAACATATATCAACCGTATGTAGGTATGATGATAGTCAAATAAATAAATGGGGGAATATGCGTGAAAACAATTGGCATGATTGGCGGAATGAGCTGGGAGTCTTCTGCACAGTATTATCGTCTTATGAATGAAGAGGTTAAGCAACAATTAGGAGGCTTGCATTCAGCAAAATGCATTCTGTATAGTGTAGATTTTCAAGAAATTGAGCATTATCAAGCTGAGGGAGAGTGGGAGAAGGCTGGGCAAGTGCTGGGAGAAGCAGCGCAATCCCTAGAGAGTGCAGGGGCAGATTTTATTATCATTTGTACAAATACAATGCACAAGGTTATTGATATCATTGCGGCAAAGATCACAATACCGATTTTACATATAGCAGATGCGACTGCAAATCAAATAGAAAAAGCTAGTTTACAAAAAGTTGCCCTTCTTGGGACAAAGTACACGATGGAGCAAGATTTCTATAGAGCTAGAATAGAGGAATTTGGCATTGAAGTGCTTGTTCCACTTGCTAAGGAGCGCGCTGAGGTCAATCGTATCATTTATGAAGAATTATGCTTGGGTCGAATTGAACAAGCATCGAAGGACTATTATTTACAGGTGATAGAGAGTCTTGTGCAATCAGGAGCACAAGGAATTATATTAGGCTGTACAGAGATTGGATTACTTATTAAACAAGAAGATGTGAACGTACCTGTTTTTGATACAACAGTTTTACATGCACAGGCTGCTGTAAATATGGCGATTCATAAGGAGGACTAATATGCCAAAAAAAGTACGAGAAATGGGGATCGTCGTTGGCACGTTATCAACTGGTGAGAAAAATTGTATTACCGATGTAGCTGGCGTGCGTGTAGGTCATGTAACGCTCGATGAGAAAATGAATCAAGAAGGCGCTTATGCCTGTACAGGGGTAACAGCGATTTTACCGCATGATGGTAATTTATTTCAGCAAAAGGTTACTGCTGCAAGCTATGTGCTAAATGGTTTTGGGAAAACGACAGGGCTCGTTCAGGTGAATGAGCTAGGGGTTATTGAATCACCAATTATGCTCACGAATACATTTGGCGTTCCGGCTGTAACACAAGGAACGCTACAATTTATGCTAGATACGAATAGTGAAATAGGTCATTCAACAGGAACTATTAATATCGTAGTCGGGGAATGTAACGATAGCTATTTAAATTCTATTCGAGAATGTCCTATCACACCCGAGCATACTGTGGAAGCGATTCGCAAGGCATCAAATGAAACAGCGGAGGAAGGGGCAGTTGGTGCCGGAAAAGGAATGATGTGTTTTGGCTATAAAGGTGGGATTGGCTCATCTTCCCGAATCGTGACACACGCGTCAACAAACTATACGATAGGTTGTATGGTACTTAGTAATTTCGGACAAAGCTCAGAGTTTCTAGCTCATCAATATACTACTTCAAATGTTCAAAATGAATCGGCATTATCTCCGACAGATGGCTCCATTATCATCGTACTTGCCACAGACGCACCGCTTAGTAGTCGTCAGCTGACACGTGTTATTAAACGCTGTGGTATCGGACTGGGACGTACAGGCAGTCATTTTTCACATGGCAGCGGAGATATAGTTATTGGCTTTACAACAGCCCATCATATCGCTCACCAATCAGATCAGCTCGTCGAAACACGTACACAGCTACGTGAGGATCACCCTATCATGAATCAATTATTTGCAGCTGCTGCAGAAGCAACAGAGGAAGCCATTTTAAATTCACTATCTCAGGCACAGACTACTGTTGGTAGAAATGGACATAAAGTTGAAGCCTATCAATTTTAACTCTATGGATGATGGGATGTCATTAGATAACATTGTAGAGCAAATCAATTTTAGCCCATTACTACCAAATGATATACAAATGCAAACTATCTATAATTTTTCATTACGTCAGGAAACAAAAGATAATCGCAGTTCTATTTACTTTAATGCGAAACTTCATAATAGCATTATTCGAGTAAAACAATTTTTTTATGATTGGGCATTCCCTTTTATTTATGCAGATACGAATTTAATTAAACAAGGTAAGCCTTTTATCATTCATAATAGAGTAGGCTTTATTGGTATTGATTATAAAAATAATAAGGCATTAAGCTATTCTGTAGGATTTACAACTGTGGAGATATCGGTTTTTGAAGGTGATGCCACGGACGATGAGTTAATAGAATATCTTTCAAATTTAATGGTAATAAACCTTGAACTGTCACAAAAATCATTTGCTACTGTAAGTTATACAGCAAGATATGATCAAGGAAAATGGGGAGAAGATGAAGTAGCAAGGGTAAAATGGTTTAAACCTGAGATAATTAATTTGAAAAATACTTTCTCAGAGACATTATTAGATTATAAGCTAGACTCGGTTGGGATTGGTAAAGAAACGAATGAAGTTCAATTACTATATCGACAAAAAGAAAACCTTACTGATGGGTGTTGGATTTCAATAGCACCTCTTACTTTAGAACAAGATCTACCTAAAACTTTAGGAAGAAATATTGGAACTCGTCAAAAATGGAGATTTAGATTATTGAAAATTCCATATGAAAATAGAAAAATTGAAGTATATTATGGAGTTCAAGAAACTAAATATCCAGCAAGGTGGTTCTGGTTTAGCTTTGATAATAAAATTATTCAATGTCATATTCGTTCTTCCGTAAATGAAACCTCATCTTTAGTGCGTGAAATATTAATAAAAATACTATTTAGTTGGCTTGTTTAGTAGAAATAACTAGAAGAGTTTACCTTCATTTTGATCAATATCAAAATGGAGGTTTTTTTATTACCAATATAATTTGATTCAATTAACTAAGACTCATCACCGAAAGTTGTGGAAGACATTTGGAGTGGAGACTGGGCGACTCCTTAGGGATTATTAGCGTCACAGATGAAACCCTGCAGTCTAGTAATTCTGAAACAACGAAATGCTTATAAATATTTTCAATAATTAATCACTTTCTCTTGATTTAAAGATAATAACCTTTAATTAATATTTTACTTATAGATTATAATGTTATATGATGTAATCAAGAAAAATGAAAGAGGTAACAAATTGAAAAAACTAAACAAACAATCTTCCGTTCCTCTGTATATTCAATTGAAAGAAGTACTTACAGAATATATAGAGAAAAATATGACAATTGGGGAAGTTCTTCCAACAGAAAAAGAGCTAGAAAAACTTTATGGTGTTAGTAGAATGACAGTCCGAAATGCTATAGATGAATTACAAAGAAGTGGTGTTGTTGTTAAGCAACAAGGAAGAGGAACTTTTGTTAACAATAACAAAATGACACAAGATATTGGAACTATTTTTAGCTGGACTGAAGAAATGAGGATTAAGCAGAAAAAATCTTTAACTTTGGAAACAACTATTCAGGAAGTAGAACCCTCAAAAAAATTGCGTGACTCTTTAAAACTGGCACCAGACGAAAAAGTTGTATCTATTGCAAGGGTACGAGCAGTCGAAAATGAGCCAGTTGTTATAATGATTAATTATTTAAAAAACAAGTATGTCCCTAATTTAGAAAAAAATGGTCTGTCTTCTGATTCTTTATATAAGGATTTAGAGGAAATATACAACATTTTTTTAGAAAGTGCTGAGGAGGTTATAACAGCTAGGTCTGCTACCTCATATGAAGCAACTAAATTGAGGGTTCCGGAAGGCACTGCTGTCTTACATGTTAGAAGAACTTCATTCATAAAGAACAAAGTCCCTGTAGAAGTAGTAGATATGGTTGTACGTGGCGATAGATATGAGTATTTTGTTGAACTAGAAGGTCGAAGAAAAAAACACATCATTCCATAAACCTTAAGGAGAGATACAATGTTACCAATAAAATTTGAACAAATTGCATTAGATGTGGAGCTTACATCTCCCGAAGAAGCCATTCAATTTGCTGGAAATTTACTGCTTCAATCTAACAGTGTTGAACAAAGTTATGTAGAAGAAATGATTAATGGTTATAAAAAGTTCGGTTCCTATATTGTGTTAGCACCTAACATAGCTATTCCACACGCAAGACCTGAATTCGGGGTAAACGAACAATGTATAGCTTTTGTGAGAGTCAAAACTCCTCTATCTTTTGGACATCCACAAAATGATAACGTAAAACTTATTATTCCGATTGGGGGTGTAGACAAACAATTTCACTTAGATATGTTAAGAGATTTAAGCGCCGTCTTGATGAATGAAGATAAAGTAACTAGGTTAAAAGAGTCAACTGACACAATGGAAATCTATAATATATTGAAAGGAGCTAGCTAAAATGTTTATTTTGACTGTTTGTGGGATGGGGTTTGGAACAAGTTTAATGTTACTAATGGAAATTCAAGATTTAGGAAATAAAAATGGTTTTACAATTGAGGGAGAAGCTACCGATTTAAGTTCTGCAAAAGGGAAAAACGCCGATTTGATAGTAGCATCAAGCGAAATAGCACAAGAACTTGAAAATAATGATATACCTGTAGTATCCATCATTAATTTACTGGATAAAAATGAAATTGAAGAAAAAGTACTGCCATATATTATGCAAATCCATACACGAGGAGGATAAAAAATGCTAAGTTTTATTACTGGAGTTTTATCAACCCCTGCCTTTATTTTAGGAATAATCGCAGCTATTGGACTAATAGCCCTCAAAAAATCTGGATCTGATATTATTAAAGGAACTTTAAAAACTATTTTTGGCTTCATCATGCTACAACAAGGGGCAAGCATCATTGTAAATAGCTTAGTGCCATTTAGCCAAATGTTTGAAAGCGCTTTCAATTTAACTGGCGTTATAGCAGAAGATAATGCTATAGCTGCTGCTGTGCAAAATGTTCTTGGAACAGAAACTTCTTTAATCCTAGTTTTTGGTTTTATCGTCAACGTTATACTAGCCAGAATAACAAAATGGAAATATATCTTTTTAACTGGCCATATGATGTTCTCTTTCGCTGCGACAATGGCAATCGTTTTTGATCAAATGGGTATTCACGGATGGAAAGCTATTCTACTAGGTTCATTAATTCAAGGGATTTCCAGTGTGCTATTTCCTGCATTAGCACAACCTTTCGTAAGAAAAGTAACTAATAACGATAGTGTAGGATTTGGATTTTGGGGGAGTTCCCTTGTTTGGATAAGTGGTTGGATTGGTGGGAAATTGGGGAATAAAGAACATTCGGCTGAGAACATGAATGTTCCAAAGCAGTTAGATTTCTTGAAAGAAATGTCAATTTTAATGGGAATTGTTATGTCTGTTATTTATTTGATCACTTCATTCTTTGTCGACACTAAACTTATGAATGAGCTTTCGGGTGGTCAAAATATTGCTCTCTTCGCAATCATGCAAGCGTTTACATTTGTTGTCGGTATTCTTGTATTATTACAAGGAGTTAGAATGTTCCTAGGTGAGCTAGTACCTGCTTTCAAAGGAATTAGCGAAAAACTTGTTCCAGGTGCAAAACCAGCACTAGATATCCCTATTTTCTATTCTTTTGCACCAACAGCAACGACTATCGGATTTTTATTTGCCTTAATAGGTGGATTGGGGGCAACACTCATTTCTACTATGCTACCTGTTGTGGTCTTACCTTCCGTGATTGGTTTATTCTTTATGGGAGGAGCTGCAGGTGTATTCGGGAATGCAATGGGGGGACGTCGTGGTGCCGTAATTGCTGGAGTGGTACTAGGATTTACATTTCAAATGATAGTGGCCTTAGCTTATCCAATTATTGATTTGAGCGGTTATGGCATAAGCGGATTGTGGTTTGCTTCTACGGATGCTATCGTCGTCACTTTACTTATTAGATTAATCGGCACCCTGTTTGGTATAGCAATATAAGATCCAAAGGAGTGATAAATATGACTGACAAAATTAGAACTGTTTTAGGAGATATTGGCAAAGAAGCACTAGGGTTTACTTATACCCATGAACATTTATGGTGTTGTCCTCCTCCACAACAAAAAGACCGTGACTTCGAACTAACAAATTACGAAGCTTCTCTGGAAGAATTAAAAACATTTAAAAAAATCGGGGGTGAAACTTTGGTAGATGCTTCTACGCTCGACTATGGAAGAGATGGTAATATACTTAAAAAAATGGCTGAGGAAAGCGGCATTAATGTATTAGGGGTCACGGGTTTCAATAAACATATCTATTTTGATGATTGGGTTGAAACAGAAAGTATCGATCAAATTGTAGATAGATTAGTTCAAGATATACAAGTTGGAATGGATGGATCCGATGCAAAAGCTGGAATATTAAAGGCTGGATCATGGTATAACGTTATACATCCACTGGAAGAAAAAATAACACGAGCTGTCGGAAGAGCCCAAAAAATAACTAGTGCTCCTGTATGGTTACATACTGAATCCGGAACACTGGGAGTAGAAATGTTAGATATTTTAGAGGAAGAAGGGGTAGACTTGCATCTGGTTGCTGTAGGACATAGCGATAGAAATGCTGATCCTTATTATCACTTAAATATTTTAGAACGCGGATCCTATATCCAATTCGATGGACCCGGGAAAGTCAAATATTATCCAGATAATATTAGAATAGATTTAATTAAAAATGTTCTAGCACATGGATATGGTCATAAATTACTCATATCAGGAGATATGGGGAGACAAAGCTATTTACATGCTTATGGTGGAGGTCCTGGTTTTAAATATATTAAACAAAAATTCATTCCTAGAATGTTGAACGAACGAATTTCCCAACATGCTATTAATCAAATCTTCTATACAAATCCAGCTGATTGGTTAGCGAAATTTTAGGAGTGATTAAATGAAACTTGATAATTTAATGGCAATAATAAGAGATGTTTCGCCAAATGATATTGTTCCAATAGTTCAGGCCTTACTTGATGAAGGGATAAAGAATTTAGAAGTCTCATTAAGTAATGAAACGTTGGGTATAGGATGTATTGAAAATTTAGCCTCTCATTTTACACCACAACAAATTTATTTAGGAGCAGGTACTGTTCTAAATGAAGAACAGTTGTATTCAGTAAAAAATGCTGGAGTTCAGTATATTATTACGCCTGGTTGGAATAAAGAACTAGTGAAGAAAGCTTTAAAAACAGATTTAACAGTATATCCAGGAGTTTATACTCCTGGAGAAATTGCCGAAGCTTTAGAACTGAACATTGACTACCTTAAGCTATTCCCTATAAACGGTCTCAATGAGAATTATTTAAAAGCTATTAGAGGTCCGTTTCCAAAGGTAAATATTATGGCTGTTGGTGGAGTTACGCCGGAAAATATTAAATTCTACAAAAAATTAGGTATACATCACTTTGGGATTGGCAGTGAACTAGTTCCTAGAGGAGCAACTCAAAATGATATCCCTGTTATTAAAAGTAATGCTAAATTATTTATTAGTTCAATAAAGAAAGCGAATGAAATTGATGGGAAATCAACCGAAACTAATGATTAATATGACACGAGACGAAGTAAAAAAGAGTTTAGCTGAATTTCCAGTTGTAATATTACCTTTAGGTGCAACTGAACAACACGGTCACCATTTACCTTTAGGTGTAGATATTTACCTCTCCGAATATTTTTCGAAGGAAGTAGCCAAAGCAACTGGTGCTCTTGTAGCACCAACACTTCCTTTTGGCTATTCATGGGTTTGGAGAGATATTCCCGGAACTATATCGCTACAACAAGATTTAGTAGAAGCTGTTATCAAAGATGTTGCTCATAGCGTATCACGTTATGGAGGAAAGATGCTTGTTTTAATAAATGGGCATGATTCTAACAACTCATCTATGAAGTATGCAGTTAGAGAGTTGGATGAAGAGCTTGATATGCCAGTCATTTACCTCTTCTATCCTCGATTGAGAGAAGTAATTAAAGAAGTATGTGAGTCTCCAACTTGGAATGGTATGATTCATGCGTGCGAGTTTGAGACCTCATTAATGCTCCATGTTAATGAAGCACTAGTTGATATGGACAAAACTGTTAAGGAATATCCTGAAACACCAAATCTCTACGGAGCATCTACAATTTCACTTGGTGATTTAAGTAAAAGTGGTGTATTCGGAGATGCCACTCTTGCTACAAAAGACAAAGGTAAGAAGATGGCAGAAATATTTACTGATAAAATGATTAAACTAGTAAATGAAGGCTATAAAGAATTTGTTATAAGAGAATAATAGTGTGCATACAAAAAGACCTCAGATAAATTTCATAGAGATATAATCTGTTAAACTACTGACCTAGAGCAGCTTCAAACTGTTCGTAAAATGGTAATTTCACTATATCATATTCGACCTTGCGAAAAAATGAATATTTCGTTAGGTCTTTTTTGTGCGAAAATTTATCTGAAATCACTTGAGGTAAGAAAGCACCCAGTCGGAGCGGAAAATTAACCCATGTTATGGTGATGAGCTCTAACTAAGGAAATCCTTGAAGATGCTTATTCGTCATTTTTTATTATATTTCGGTAATCTTCTACCCTATCCATGAATAAAATCTTAAATAGGTGAAAAAACATTGTCTTTCGACTGCTTGCATCAATTATTTGGCGTATGTTGTTTGAAAAGAAGAAAATAGCTATTACTCTGTCATATTTCTTTTTTTATCTGGTCAATAAATTTAAGGTATGATACATTCGATAAAACTGAATTATCTAAAAATTTTATCGAAACCTGAAATTGGAGGTGTGACCTATACATGACACCATTTTTCAACCCATTGAGGTAGATAAAACTTCAATGAGGGCATCAACACCAACAATTTGTGAAAATGGCGAACCGATCATTCAAATTGGAGAAGAACATTCAAGAATTTTTATTGAGCCAATTTACTATCATCAAAAAATACTAAACAGTTTACAAGTTATTTATTTACGTCAGGGTGTATATGAGCGATTAACACAAGCGCTGTTATTATTACCTAAAAATTTTAGTCTTATCTTATATGATGGCTATCGTCCATTCCAAGTGCAGCAATTTTTGTTTGCGAATTTTTTAAGGCAAATAGCACAACTTTTTCCTCATATTACTGAGCAAGAGGTTGTAAGAGAAACGCGTAAGTATGACGCTATTTTGAACAACATCCAGAGGAAGATTGGGAAGCTTGTGTTCATCGGCGTCTTCTGTATAACTGTTTGACAATGGTTGGCTTTACGAATTATTCAGAGGAATGGTGGCATTACGATTTTAATAATGTTTCATGAGGAAGACGTGTAGGTGCGCAAGAAGCTAGTTATGGAGCTGTGGAAGCAATGATCAAAGACAATAAAGTAAAGGAGTTTCGATTTCTATGAAGGTCTATATTAGTGCAGATATTGAAGGGATTACTGGCACAACTGCTTGGAGTGAGACGGAGCTAAACGCGCCAGATTATCAGTTTTTTCAAAAGCAAATGACAAAGGAAGTAGAAGCCGCTATTGAGGGGGCTATTCTTGGTGGAGCAACCGAAATTTTATTAAAGGATGCTCATGATTCAGCACGTAATCTTGATATATCTAATTTACCAGTAAACTGCAAGGTTATTCGAGGTTGGACGTATGACCCGATGTGTATGGTTGCGGGACTTGATAAGAGCTTTGATCGCGCCATTTTTATTGGCTATCACAGTAAAGGGGGAAGTGCGCGGAATCCTTTAGCACATACACTTTGTGTTTTTGCGGATGTGAAAATTAATGGGGAGTACGTGAGTGAATTTTTAATTAATACGTACGCGGCTGCTTTGCATGGTGTTCCAGTTTCGTTTGTTAGTGGAGATGTGGGGTTAACAGAGGAAATTCAATCGATCAATGATCATATCATCACATTTGCCACAAAAGAAGGGATAGGAAATGCGACCATTAGCGTGAGTCCACAGCTGACGATTATGGAAACAAAACGACTTGTTGAGGACTCGATGAAGGTGGCACGTGAAGATTTACAAGTGACATTACCAGAGCGCTTTGTAGTGGAAATCATTTATCGTGATCATACGCGGGCATATCGAAACTCGTTCTATCCGAATGCTACGTTTAAACCACATAATACAGTGGAATTCGTAACGGATGATTTTTATGAGGTGCTTCGAATTTTACAGTTCTTAACATAAGCAACGAAAAGGTAGGTGAATGAATGAAAATAAAAAATATTATCGTAGGGAAAGTAGAGGCACCACTTATAACACCGTTTAAAACAGCTTTAAGAACAGTGCATAGCATTCACAATATTGCTGTCTATGTCCATGCAGATAATGGGCAAATAGGCATCGGTGAAGCGGCACCGACCGCAGCCATTACTGGTGAAACACTAGGGTCTATTTCTCACGCTATAGAAGAGTATATTAAGCCAGCTATTATCGGAATGGATATTGAAGAATTGACAGAAATCATGGAGCGAATTGACAACAGTATTTATCAAAACACCAGTGCAAAAGCTGCGGTAGATATGGCGATTTATGATTTGTTTGCTAAACGCTATCAAACACCGCTGTATAAATTATTAGGGGGCTATCGGAAAGAATTAATAACAGATATTACGATAAGTGTAAATGATGCTGAAGAAATGGTGAAGGATAGTATAGCCGCTGTACAACGAGGTTTTCAAATTTTAAAAATCAAGGTGGGGAAAGATCCAGCAGGTGATGTAAAGCGAGTTATTGCCATTCGTGATGCAGTTGGACACGCCATAACATTACGAGTGGACGCGAATCAGGGCTGGACACCGAAGCAAGCTGTACAAATTATTGGTGCACTGGAAGATGCAGGTGCAAATGTTGAATTGGTTGAGCAGCCTGTTTATTGCCATGATCTAGTAGGAATGCAATTCGTGACGGCTAATACACTAACAAATATTTTGGCAGATGAAAGTGTTTTCTCTGCAAAAGATGCCTATACAATTATTGAAAAGCGAGCTGCGGATTTGATTAATATTAAGCTCATGAAAACAGGAGGCATTTATCAAGCACAGAAAATATGCCATATTGCGGAGGCAAACGACATACCATGCATGATTGGCTGTATGCTAGAGACAAAAATTAGCGTAAGTGCCGCTGCACATTTTGCCGCATCACAGAAAAATATCACGATGATAGATTTAGATGGACCTAGTTTATGTTTGAAAGATCCTATTGCCGGTGGGCCAATATTTGAAAATGAACGCATTAGGATGACGGATGCAGCTGGGATAGGATTTTCATAATTTAGGTTAGTAGGGAAGGTCTCATTCCCCACTGATTGTTAGTCTTCACCAAAATGGTTTTTACGGGCAGTTGATCTCCCCACTTATATGTTTTGAATCTTGAAGTGGGCGTCTTGTACCTGACGCTTTCGCTGACGGTACAGATCAATTTCTGCCAGTTTATGCGAGATAAATTAGATTACTAGGGGGATGCTTATGATGAAAAGGTATTGGTTGCTTCTCGCGAGTCTTGTCGTAATGCTTTGTGCAGCCTGTAGTGACGATTCTTCAAATGAAAAAAAATCAGAGTATCGTGTTGTTTATTCGGGGGAAATAAAAACGTTAAATTACTTAAAGACCTCTGAAACCAATGAGTTTGCTGTAGCAGCGAACTTGATTGATGGATTAATTGAGTATGATAAGTATGGTGTTGTACAACCAAGCATAGCCAAAGAATGGTCATCAAATGACGATGCTACCGTTTGGACGTTCAAGCTTCGTGACGATGCAAAGTGGATGACACATGACGGTAAAGAGTATGCAGATGTTGTTGCTCAAGATTTTGTAGATGGCTTACATTATGTGCTTGATGCAAAAAATGAATCATCAACAGCTTGGATTGCGACGGTCGTAAAAAATGGGGAAGCCTTCTATAACGGTGATATGACAGATTTTACGAAGGTTGGCATAAAGGCAATAGATAAACATACAGTAGAATACACTTTGGAAACGCCTACACCTTATTTCCTTTCTATGTTGAACTATGTCTGCTTCTTCCCGGTTAATGGTAAGTTTATAGCAGAAAAAGGTGATAGTTTTGGTACAACGCGTGAAAATTTCCTTTATAATGGATCCTTTATTTTAGATAAATTTGAACCGCAAAATGAGCGAGTACTTGTGAAAAATGATAAATATTGGGATAAAGAAAACGTACTGATTGATCGTATTCGCTATAAATACAATAAAGAAGCGGCTACAGTAGAACCAGAATTATTTTTACGAGGAGAAGTCGATTCAGCGAGTATTCCAACTTCTATTATTGATGAGTGGTTTAAAGACGAAAAGAAAAAATCACAAATACGACAAACACAAAATAACTTCTATACGTATTTCTATGCATTAAACTTTAACCCACAATTTGATGCGGAATATGAGCCTGAAAATTGGAAGAAAGCGGTCAATAATAAAGATTTCCGAAAATCATTGTTCCATGCGCTCGACCGTGTATCTGCAATGCTAACTTTAGAACCTTATAATCCAAAAGATTTGCTTAGCAACACAATTACTCCTAAAAACTTTGTCAATGTGGAGGGGGTTGACTATACACAGTTAGCACCGTTAGCTGATATTTCAAAAAATGACTCCTTCAACAAGGAGAAGGCATTGGAATATAAGGAAAAAGCGAAAAAAGCGCTAGAAGGAAAAGTAACTTTCCCAATAAAAGTGTTAATGCCTTATAACTCCGGCGGTCCAGATTGGGCAAATCGTTCACAAGTAGTTGAACAACAGCTTGAAAAATTATTAGGTACTGATTATGTAGACATTATTATAGAAGCAGGACCATCAACAGGCTTTTTATCAGAGGTTCGTAAACCTGGTAAATTTGCATTACTAGAAGCAAACTGGGGTCCAGACTACGCTGATCCTTCAACGTATACGGATCCATTCACTGCAGACGGTACTTATAATAAACCAGAGCTAGCTGAAGGTTATACAGAAGCAAATGGAAAATCAAAATATCAAAACTTAGTGGACGAAGCAAAAGCGACAATCGATGCAGCCAAACGTTATGAATTGTTTGCTAAAGCAGAAGCGTTCTTAATTGATGAGGCATTTGTCATCCCTTATTCAGTAGGTGGTAGTGGCTATGTTGCTTCTAAATTAAATCCATTTGAGGCGCAATATTCTCCATTTGGCGTGACTTCCGAGAAATTTAAAGGTCAGCATATTTTAGACAAACCAATGAGTAACGATGAGTTTAAAGAAGCTTTAGCGAAGTGGGAGCAAGAACGTGCGGATGCGTTAGCTAAAGCGGCGAAATAATTGAAAATTCAATCATTTTTATCTTTGTCCCCATGATTGTTAGTTGAAACAATCGGACTTTAGGGTAGTTAATGCTGAAAAAAACATAATTGCTCCATTCAATTTAAATGTTCAAAAGCAATGCGTATTGATGAAGGAGATACCGAAAAAGAAAAGTCGGGATCTCCTTTAGTCTTTCTGAAGAAGGAGGATGAAGTGATGCTATGGTATATAGGTAAACGTTTATTACAATCAGTTTTAACACTGTTTATTATTATTACGATTGTTTTTTTATTATTACGATTAATGCCTGAAGAAGGTTATTTAGGAGCAGCAGCGAATAAGATGTCACCTGCTCAACAAGAGATATATTTAACGAATTTAGGTTTGCGTGACCCATTACTTGTACAATTGGGGAACTTTTACACGAATCTGTTTCAAGGTGATTTAGGTAAATCCGTTACATATCGTACAGATGTACCAGTCGTCACGATTATTGCAGATAAGATTATGTATTCCTTGTTATTTGGTTTAGGTGCGGTTTTACTATCTCTTCTAATTGGGGTTCCGCTCGGAATATTGATGGCCCAAATGAAGGGGCGCTGGTTGGACCGTTTGGGAACTGGCTATATTGTCATTGTTGTTGCAGTGCCAGCCGCCGTTTATTATTTAGTCATTCAAATGTATATTACGGAAATTTTTCATTTACCAATGCTTTTTGATGAGTATAATCCCATTACTTGGATTTTACCACTAATATCAATGGCACTAGCGCCGACTGCTTCCTATGCCATGTGGATGCGCCGTTATATGGTGGATGAACTAAACAAAGATTATATTAAGCTAGCGAGAGCAAAAGGAGTTAAAGAGCGTACATTAATGTTTAAACATGTACTACGAAACGCTTTTATTCCGATGGCACAGTATTTACCAGCAACTATTCTTTTTACTATTACAGGTTCCATCTACATTGAATCCTTATACTCCATTCCTGGGATGGGGGGCTTACTCGTAGATGCTATACAGCGACAGGATAATACGATTGTACAAGGCTTAGTGCTTGTTTTCTCTTCACTTGGAATTATCGGACTCATTTTAGGTGATATTGCAATGGCCCTTGTTGATCCACGGATTAAATTAGGGAAAGGGGAGAGTGTACGTTAATGGGAATGTATTCTGAAGAAATAAACAATATATCAAACAAATCACGTGAAACATTGTTCGAGTTTGCGGAAGTAGATGAACGTCAAGCTGAAGAAACAGCCTATTCTAATTATTCCTATTGGCGTTCAACATGGAAATCCTTTTTGAAAAATCGCATCGCTGTCTTTTTATTAGTTGGCGTCCTTATTATCGTAGGTTTCACCATTTTACAGCCATATTTACCAGCGCAAAAATCACCGACTGAAATATATTTAGATGAGCAGACAGGCCTCCAAGCACGTAATATTGCACCAAATGCAGAATTTTGGTTTGGGACAAATTCCATAGGGCAGGATTTATGGTCACGTATTTGGGCAGGGACAAGAACCTCGTTATTTATTGGCTGTGTCGTTGCTTTAGTAGAGGCTATCGTTGGTATTACAGTCGGTACACTTTGGGGCTTTTCGCGTAAATTAGAGTTACCCATCACACAGCTTTACAACGTCGTTGATAACATACCGACGACCATCGTACTTATTTTAATGTCCTATATTTTGCGACCAAGTATTTCAACGATTATTATTGCCATGTGTATTACTGGCTGGGTAGAAATGGCAAGGTTTATACGCAATCAAATTGTGATTTTACGAGATCGTGAATATAACTTAGCCTCAAAATGTTTAGGAACACCTGATTACCGAATTATCTTAAAAAATCTATTACCCTATCTCATTTCTGTCATTATGCTACGAATGAGTTTAGCTATACCATTTGCAATAGGCTCGGAAGTCTTTTTAACATACATCGGATTAGGACTACCGATTAGTGAGCCTTCTTTAGGAAATTTAATCAATGAAGGCCGCGTGCTCATGATGTCTCCAGAATTAAGATATCAGCTTATTTTCCCAAGTATTGTATTAAGCATCATTACGATTGCATTTTATATTATAGGAAATTCATTTGCAGATGCAGCAGATCCGAAAAATCACGTATAAAGGGGGATGATGGAAGTGACACAAACTAAATCACCTATTTTAACTATCCAAAACCTTGTCATTAAATTTACACTTCGTGGCAGAGTGCTAACGGCCATTCGTAATATTTCCCTTGATTTATACAAAGGTGAAAGTCTTGCGATCGTTGGCGAATCAGGCTCAGGAAAATCCGTTCTCATGAAATCAATCATGGGCTTGCTCGATAAAAATGGCTACATTGATCAGGGGCAGATCCTCTACAATGATCAGGATTTGGCGCAGTTTAGAACCGAGAAGGAGTGGCTAAGCATTCGTGGAAAAGAAGTGGCAATGGTGACACAGGATCCAATGACATCATTAAATCCGCTGAAAACGATTGGCAAGCAAATCGAAGAATGTGTTCATTTACATCAAAGCTTAAAGGGGAAAGCAGCATATGAAGAAACATTAAAATTGTTAAAAGATGTTGGCATTCACAATGTGGAAAAGCGCTATAAGCAATATCCTCACGAATTTTCCGGTGGCATGCGTCAACGAATCGTCATCGCTATTGCACTAGCATGTAAGCCGAAAATTTTAATTTGTGATGAGCCAACAACTGCATTAGATGTAACAATTCAAGCACAGATTTTACAGCTTCTAAAAAATCTCCAACAAAAATATGGACTAACAACCGTTTATATAACGCATGATTTAGGCGTTGTGGCGAAGGTTGCCGACCGTATTGCAGTTATGTACGCAGGTGATGTCATTGAAATAGGAAAGACTCATGAAATTTTCTTTAATGGCAAGCATCCCTATACTTGGGCACTCATTTCATCATTGCCGCAACTAGGATCAAAAGGGCAGCAGCTTTATTCCATCAAAGGTACACCACCCAATCTTTTTCAAGACATTAAAGGAGATGCCTTTGCACCTCGCAATCAATATGCGTTAAAGATTGATTTTGTAGAGCGTCCCCCATTTTTTCAGGTGAGTGACACACATTATGCTCGTACATGGCTATTGGATCCACTTGCTCCAAAAGTAGAGCCTCCTGAAGCGCTACAAGCCTTTTTCGCAGAAGGGAGACGATACGCGCATGAGTCATAAAGAAGTGTTAGTCGAGGTGAAAAATTTAAAGGTTGTTTTTGGTAAAGGTAAAAATAAATTTACAGCTATTGATGATGTTAGTTTCGATATTTTCAAAGGTGAAACGTTCGGTTTAGTAGGTGAATCAGGATCTGGGAAAACAACAATCGGCCGAGCGATTATGCGTATCAATGAAGTCAGCGAAGGACAAATACTATATCACGGTAAGAAGCTTAATGGCAAAATATCGAAAGAGTGGGATCGAGAAATTACACAGAAAATCCAAATGATTTTTCAAGATCCTATGGCATCGCTAAATGAACGTGCAAAGGTAGACTATATTATTTCCGAGGGACTCATGAATACAAAAAACTTCAAAAATGAGGCTGATCGTCAACAGAAGGTACGCGATGCATTATTAAATGTTGGATTATTACCGGAGTTTTCTAGTCGTTTCCCACATGAATTTTCAGGAGGACAGCGTCAGCGTATCGGCATTGCACGTGCATTAGTAATGGAGCCAGAATTTATTATTGCTGACGAACCAATTTCAGCATTAGATGTATCCATTCGTGCACAAGTATTAAATTTACTAGCAAACCTCCAGCAGCAAAATGATTTAACCTATTTATTCATTGCGCATGACTTATCGGTAGTCCGATTTATTACGGATCGAACGGCTGTTATTTATAAAGGGAACATTGTTGAGCTAGCTGAGACAGAAAAGCTGTTTTCTAATCCCCTTCATCCATACACAAGGGCATTATTATCAGCAGTACCTGAGCCCAATCCTTATAAGGAGCGTGATAAAGTCGTAGAAATCTATGATCCATCACAGCACAACTATGACATTCAGCCACCGTCATTTATAGAAATAGAAGAAGGTCATTTTGTATTGGCCAATGAAGAGGAATTGGAAAGTTACCGAACTTCACTAAAAATGGAGGTTAGCAAATGATTCGTCCAAAGGGATTGAAAAAAGGTGACACAATTGGTCTTATAAGTGCTTCGGGTGCAACACCGCCTGAAAAATTTCTCCCTGCCGTTAAAAGTATTGAAAAATTAGGTTTTAAAGTTGTTGCTGGGGAAACGTGTCGGGCTAGGCACGGCTACTTAGCAGGTTCTGATGAACTAAGAGCCTCTGAAGTTAATCAAATGTTTAGAGACTCCAATATTGACGGCATCTTCTGCATACGTGGAGGTTATGGAGCGACGAAAATTTTACCGCTTCTGGATTTCGATATGATCAAGGCAAACCCGAAAGTATTTGCTGGCTATAGCGATGTGACGGCATTACATATCGCTTTTAACCAAACATGTGGCTTTGTCACGTATCATACACCAATGCCCTCTACAGAATTTATTCGGCCAGAGATGGATCCATATACATGGAATTCCTTTATCGAAAGTGTGACAGCAACAGAACGTACGGGTTACTGTCTTGAAAATCCACCTGGACGTACAATGACAACGCTTGCAGCTGGAAAAGCGACAGGGCAGCTTATTGGTGGGAACTTAACATTAGTTACCGCATCTCTTGGCACACCTTATGAAATTGAGACAAAGGGCAAAATATTATTTTTAGAAGATGTAGACGAGAGTGAGCAACGTGTTGATCGGATGCTTACGCAGCTAAAATTAGCAGGCAAACTAGATGAGGTGGCAGGTATCTTATTAGGGGCTTGGACAAATTGTGGTCCAGAAAATCCAAAACATCCAGAGCATAGCCTATCCCTACAAACAATTTTCCAAGAAATTTTAGGTCCACTCCATAAACCTATCATAAAGGACATAGCTTGCGGTCACATCTTACCAACGATGTCACTGCCACTTGGTCGAACGATCACAATGGACACGGAGAATCAGATGATAAAAGTTATAGAGTAGGTGACATATGAAGCAAACGATAACAGAGATTCTTCAAAATGCACCTTATAAAGTCCATATGTTTGTGAAAGATTGTAAGACTGAGCAATTTTTCATTAGTGAAAAGCTAGAAGACGCGTTTTCTAGTGCTAGCTTAATTAAGGTGCCTATACTGCTAGCTATTCTGCATTATTTAGAAAGCAACAACCAATCATTAGAGCAAGAGCTACAGATAGCACCCGAAGCATGGGTTGATTTTAGTGTCATTAGTGAGCAGCGTTTAGAGCAAAGTACCATCTATGAGCTTTTAGTATGGATGATTATTACGAGTGATAATACAGCAACAAATGTATTAATCGATTTTCTAGGGATGGATGCACTCAATCATTATTTTCGTCAAATTGGGCTTAAGCAAACAATCATACAACGGAAGATGATGGATTTTGAAAGGCTTGAAAAAGGCTTTGATAATACAACGTCGGCAAGTGATATGGCACTGCTATTTTCACGAATTTATCGCAGGGACTTGTTGTCATCGGCATTTAGTGAGCTAACACTAGATATTTTAAGTCGTCAACGTATACACGAATCATTAAGTCGTTATTTAGTAGATGATGTGAAACTCGCTCATAAAACAGGTGGTCTTGATACGGTAGATCATGATGCTGGGATTGTGTACAGCAGCTCTGGGGATTATCTCATTGGCGTTTTCGTAACAGAGGTTACGAATAATGATCATGCAAGGCAGCTAATTGGTCGTATTTCCAAAGTTGTTTACGAGTACTTGGTGAAGCGGAAGGAGCTGATAGAATGAATGCCATTGTGAAGTCCATGATCGCCAATTTACACGCAAAGCCAGATGAAGCCTCAGAATTAGTGGATGAGGTACTATACGGGATGACGGTTCAAATCATAGAAGATATAGATGAGAGCTGGGTACGCATCCAAACCGCATATGGCTATGAAGGTTATTGCAAAAAGGCTAACTTCATAGTTGATAAAACAAGAACAGATACTTGGCGACAAGAAGCAAACCATTTTATTAACCAAAGCTTCGCCGATGTTTTGCTGCAGCCTCGAATTCAGAGTGCGAAAATAAAGACGCTCGTTAAAGGTTCCATCATCTGTTCGCTCGCTATGGAGGAAATAGATCCAGAATGGGCAGCAGTACAATTAGTGTCGGGGGAGATCGGTTATGTACGTAGACAATGGCTACAAGAAAAAATTCCAGAAAACAGCTTATCTGAGCAACAAATACGAGAAAATGTGGTCCAAATAGCGCTTAGCTATTTAGCAACACCCTATCGCTGGGGAGGGAAATCACCGCTAGGTATTGATTGCTCAGGTCTATGTTCAATGGCGTATATGCTAAACGGTGTGTATATATATCGTGATGCCGAAATCGTTGAAGGTTTTCCTATCAAGGAAATATCTCTAGAGCACATACAAAAGGGTGATTTATTATACTTCCCAGGTCATATGGCTTTATATATAGGCGACAACCTTTATGTACATTCTTCACTTGGCGGTAATGAGGTTAATATTAATAGTCTGGACAAACAGCATCAGCAATATCGAAAAGATTTGGCGACATCTATTACCGCTGTGGGTAGCTTATTTAAATAAAAAGTGTAGAGAAGCTTGACGTGGCTTCTCTTTTTCAATTTTTGAGATGGATCGGGAAATTATTGATAGAGATAACCTATTTGCATTATGCTATAATGAAATCAAAATTTAGAGGATTGGGGGATAAGAATTGAATCTAGAGTTAAAAGAGTTGTTACGTTCCGTTTTAAAAGAAGAATTGACACCAGTGCATAAGCGACTTGACGGAATTGACCAACGTTTTGAGACTATTGATCAAAGATTTGACGGAATTGACCAGCGCTTAGATAAAATTGAAAATGATGTGCATGAACTTAAAAGTGATGTACAGGTACTTAAAAGTGATGTGCATGAACTTAAAAGTGATGTACACGTACTTAAGGATGGTGTGCAAGAACTTAAAAGTGATGTGCATGAACTTAAAAGTGATGTACACGTACTTAAGGGTGATGTGTATGAACTTAAAAGTGATGTAAAGGTACTCAAGGATGATGTGCATGAACTTAAAAGTGATGTACACGTACTTAAGGATGATGTGCATGAACTTAAAAGTGATGTACAGGTACTCAAGGATGATGTACAGGTACTCAAGGATGATGTACAGGTACTCAAGGATGATGTGCATGAACTTAAAAGTGATGTACACGTACTTAAGGATGATGTGCATGAACTTAAAAGTGATGTACACGTACTTAAGGATGATGTGCATGAACTTAAAAGTGATGTACATGTACTTAAGGGTGATGTGTATGAACTTAAAATTGGACAAGCTGAGCTTCAGAAAAACATTGTTGAACATTTAGGTGAGTTTACTGAAAAAATTGCTCAGCAGGTGGAAGATAGGACTTACGCTTTAAACAAACGTGTCTTTGATATAGAAACAGTGATTCACAGATTAATAAGTTAATATAAAAAAAATCTCCATGTCAAAATTTGAACGTGGAGATTTTTTACATTAGTATTTATAAATATTTAATTGCTGACCGGCTTCAAGTCTATCAGATCGAAGCTGATTCCATTGTTTGATGGACGTAACTTTAACATTATGAGCCTCTGCAATATGCATAAGAGAGTCACCATCAGCTACAGTAATTGTTTTTTTATCTTTGACAGGGCTGTCATACTGTTGTAAATCATACTTTGCTATTAGTGCATTAAGTTTTTCATTGTATTGTGAATCTGTTGCATAGGAGCCTGTTAAAAAGTTTGTAGCATTTGTATAGGACTTCGCATTGCTTTTAAAAACGCCTGCATAGAAATTTTTATCCCATGAAACCCCATTACGCATTAATTTCACATAATCTTGTAAAGATGCTTCATAGGAAGGATACTTGCGGAATTGAGCCATCACCGTTGTCATATTACCTGATCCATCATCCTCGGATGTTTCAAATGTTACGGAGTTATTTTGGTAACTACCTTTCATACCAAATAAATTGTTATTTGGTGCAGATCCAAGGCCACTTTGTCCATGCTCACTTTCTAAAACGGCTTGCGCAATGATAATCGATGCATACAAGTCATTTTCGGCACCTAGTTTCCGAGTAATTTCAGCAATTGAGCCAATAAACTCTTCTACACTAGGATTATCAGCAACAACTGCAGGCTCTACAGTCTCATTAGTATTGAATAGCTGCGTCACCATAAAAAACGAAATACAAATAACAATAATAGCAATCATAAGTCCTTTGAAAAAATTAAGTAAGTATTTCATTGTTCATTGATGTTGGTAGATTACAACATCTCCCTTCCTCCTTTCTTTTCAATAACGAAATTCATATATTTCTAATTATTCCAGAGTCATTAATAGAAATAAAGTCATGTTTTCTTTTGTAGAGTATATCATTCATAGAACGATAAAACCCTTCATTTAGTTCCTTAATTTCCAGCACATTTTAGAAATGAAAGGAGATTGAATAGTAGTTATACGTACTCAAAAACAGTATACGATTTTCTATGAAAATTATGAGACAAATAGAGTAGAGCGTCAAGAGGACCAACGTTTTGATATAAAACAAAAAATAAGTTTGAAATGACTTTAGATAGTGAAATATATATAGGAACACGGTGTATCTTAAAAAAAGTGTTAGTTCTAGACCTACTATGCATAACGTATATGAAATGAAGTGGATTAAAATAGTAGTTTATTTCTATATTAAAACATTAAGCTAATTTACATAGTGTGTTCTCAAAAGATCAAGGAAAGCGCTCGGCCGGAACGGAAATCACCCCCTCGTTTTGCAGAAGAGCCATTTAGTCGGTGAATAATAGAAAGTAAGATGATGTCTCTCTAAAAAAGGAGCTTATACAATGATAGCATTTGAAAATGTCACAAAAAAATATGTAAATGACCAAGTCGCAGTGAAAGCTATTCATTTAGAGATCAAAAAGGGAGAATTTTTTGTTCTTATTGGACCTAGTGGCTGTGGAAAAACAACATTATTAAAGATGATTAATCGATTAATTCATTTAACGGAAGGAACTATTCGAATTAACGGTAAAAGAATTAGTGATTACAACATTCATGAATTGCGATGGAATATCGGCTATGTCCTTCAACAAATTGCGCTTTTTCCTCATATGACGATTGAAGAAAATATAGCTGTTGTGCCAGAATTGAAGAAATGGGGTAAATCGCAAATCCAGCAACGAGTTCGTGAGCTATTAGATATGGTAGGACTTGAACCAGATAAATATAGTCAGCGTAAGCCAACAGAACTTTCTGGTGGTGAGCAACAAAGGGTCGGTGTTGTTCGTGCATTAGCAGCCGACCCCGAAATCATTTTAATGGACGAGCCTTTTAGTGCTTTAGATCCGATTAGCCGCACAAAATTACAAGATGATCTTCTTGAGCTTCAGCAAACGATACAAAAAACGATTGTCTTTGTTTCGCACGATATGCAAGAAGCCTTAAAACTTGGTGATCGAATATGCGTCATGAAGGATGGAGAGATTGTACAGATTGGTACTCCACATGAAATCATAGAAAATCCTGTTAATGATTTTGTTCGAGAATTTGTTGGGATAAAAGAGTATGGAACTTTCCATATCCAAGCTGTAATTGAACCAATTGATGATGAGGTTGATCAAAGAAATCGAGAGAACACCATTTCCTCCAAGGAGTCTTTGCAGACCATTCTTCAAAAACTAGCTCATTATGAACGTTTGGGTGTGGAAGATCAAGGGGAAATAATTGGCGTTGTCACGAGAGCATCTATGCTTCAATATTTAGCACAGGATTTCTTAGAAAGAGGTACTTTAAATGGTGAATTTTTTTGACGTGTTGAGCGAACGAAAAGGCCAGTTATTGGCATCTTTATTAGAGCATATTCAAATTTCCTTCATTGCACTATTTCTTGCAGTGGTGATTGCTATTCCTCTAGGGATCTATTTAACAAATAAAAAGAAAATCGCAGAAACTATTATTGGTATGAGTGCAGTTTTACAAACGATTCCTTCATTAGCGTTATTAGGGTTATTGATTCCGTTGTTTGGCATCGGCAAAGTACCGGCAATTATTGCCTTAGTTGTTTATGCACTTCTTCCGATTTTACGTAATACGTTTACGGGAATCAATGAAGTAGATCCATCTTTAAAAGAAGCGGCGATGGCGATGGGGATGAATACGCGAAAGCGATTAGTGAAAGTAGAGTTGCCTCTTGCTATGCCTGTTATCATGGCGGGGATTAGAACAGCTATGGTATTAATCGTTGGAACAGCAACATTAGCAGCATTAATCGGAGCTGGGGGATTAGGAGATATCATTTTGCTTGGCATTGACCGAAACAATACAGCTCTAATTATTATTGGGGCTGTGCCTGCAGCGATTTTAGCATTAGTGTTCGACTTCTTACTAAAAAAACTAGAATCACTGTCGTTTAAAAAAACAATGACAGCATTGAGTATGATTAGTGTTGTGGCATTAGTAATGATTGTATTCCCGCTACTAAACTTCAAAGAGAAAGAAGAAATTGTTATTGCAGGGAAGCTTGGCGCTGAGCCAGAGATTCTAATTAATATGTATAAACTGCTTATTGAAAATGAAACAGATTTAAAGGTGCAATTAAAACAAGGGCTTGGGAAAACTTCCTTTGTATTTAATGCCCTTAAATCTGGTAGCATCGATATTTATCCAGAATTTACTGGAACGGCAATTTCAGAGTTTTTAAAAGAGGAAGCCATCAATAATAATCAGGAAGATGTTTATCATCAGGCGAAAGAAGGAATGCTGAATAAATTTGACATGGTGATGCTTCGTCCGATGAACTATAACAATACGTATGCATTGGCAGTATCGAAGCAAATAGCGGAAGCCTATCATTTGCAAACAATTTCTGACATTAAATCTATTCAAGAAACGATAAAAGCTGGCTTCACGTTGGAATTTAACGATCGAGAAGATGGTTATTTGGGCATTCAAAAGCGTTATGGTATTACACTGTCCAACATAACAACGATGGAGCCAAAGCTTAGATATCAGGCAATCGAATCAGGAAATATAGATTTATTAGATGCTTATTCAACGGATAGTGAAATCCGTCAATATAATCTACAAGTTTTAACAGATGATCAGCAACTTTTCCCACCTTATCAAGGAGCTCCTTTACTAAGGGAAGAGACGTTAAAGAAATATCCTGAGATTGAAACAGCCTTAAATAAGCTGGCAAATCAAATAACAGATGATGAGATGCGCGAAATGAACTATCGAGTAAATGTTGAAGGCAAAAATATAGAAGATGTGGCACGAGAATATTTAATAAAGGCAGGACTGCTATAAGACGAAAATCATAGGGTACAAGTAGCTAGAAAAGAGATGCTTATCTTTTATTAACAACGATAATTCACAGATGAAAATTTCGATTTAAAGATATAATTTATAAAAAGGTAGTTAGTTTTTTAAGTGAACTAATTTTTTGTTGTAATGGAAAATTTATCTTAAAATATTTTGTGGATTATTAACATTAACGTCAATTGGGGGAAGCGGTGACTTGAAGAAAAAAGTTATCATTATTGTTTCTTTTTTGGTTGTAATTATATTGTTGCATTCATCACCAAGCATTGCATTAAGAACACATGTGTTTTTTCTTGGTTATCCAAAAGCAGCAATTTCTTCAGGAATTATTGAAGATAAAGAACATAATGAAGTAGATAAAGATAAATTTGCTGAATTAAATGCTAAAGCATACACCCTAACAAATCCTCCAATAGAAAAAGCTACTCAGGGCGAATTAAGAAACTTTCTTGTGAGGAAATTTGGATTTTTACATTTTGCAGAATACTACGGTGATACTTAATACCTTCGTCAAACGGGAGCTTTCGTTCAATTAGGTTAAAAATTATTACACAAAAAGACGTTCAGATATCTGACCGTTTTTTCTGCCGTTTATGTTCCTAATTTACTGTTAAAATCAGTGTCAATATTTACTTAACTTTTAGTGTTTTTCTTCCAATCAACCGAACCGCCAGTGGCAGTGTATAATCTGTGCGAAAGCGAAGCGTCAGCAATAAGTATATCTGTGCGTCAGCGACAATGTATATCCGCGACGACCGCAATGACGCGAAGGTGAAAAGACGTGATCGTATACGTGACTATGTTCTTGGGTATATTGTACTTATTTTCTAATAACTAAGTTAGATATAGCTTTTTTAGTACATTGATAATTATTATTCGAAGAAAGCAACTAAAAAAGATTGAATATGAAAAATAATGGAAATTGAAAAATAAGATCGAATTATTCAATAAACAATATTTGGATATACACTATTTTAATAGTATAATTTCTTCCAGTGCAAGTTGTTTTGGAACTAAATGTGGATTAAAATGGGTATCAGCTCAAAAATTGCTTTGTTTTTACAGTTGAGCCAAAAAAATTTAAAGACACATCTTGGAGGAAGAAATGAAAAAGAGTTTATTTTTAATGTCTTCGCTAATTTTATCGACTTCAATCATTCTTAGTGGTTGTGGAAAAGACGGGGACGAAACAAAGAAAAACGATGAACCAAAGAAAACACAGGAGGAAAAAGGACAAGATAAAGATAAAGTCCAAAAGGAAGAACCTAAAAAAGATCAAGAATCAACTAAAGGTTCTGCTGACTTCGCTCCTTTAATTTCTTATATGGAAAAGGAAACTCAAGGGAAAACTAAAGTTCTTTTTGAAAACAATGAACCACAAGTACATAAAATGGAAGACGTTTCAATTTCACTTGATGCATATTCAGTAGTGGAATTAAAGGATTTCCATACAGATTTTAATATTCCATTTGGTGAACAAACTAATGGTGGCGTCATTTTAGCTAAATATACAGTGAAGAATGAAATGGATAAAGATGTTTATTACATGCCTTCTCTAAGTGTTACTTTTACGGGTGCAAATAAAGATTATTCGAATTATAAGGATTTAATTCCTGAAGAAAGTCAATTACCAACAAAACTAGGCTACAAAACAGATTATTTGTTAAAAGCAGGTGAAGAGGTAACAGGGTATATCGCTTATCCTTTCGGTGAAACAGATTTAGCAAAAATCAATGAACTGGGCACAGTAACAGTAATGGTTCCAAAACCGTTTACTGAAAAAGAAAATTTCGGCTCTACAATTGGTTCAGATGGAAGATTTAATCTTGCTTTATATACGGATGGTTCTAAAAAAGTATCTAGTAATTCGTCATTTTATCAAGATAAAGTAACATTGGACAATATGGGCGAAAAGAAGATGCTGAAGGAAAAAAGCGACATTAATGAAAGTAAGAAAATAGGGGATGTAAATGCTATTCTAGAAGGGTATCAGTTTACACAATTTACACCTAATGAGGTAGAAGCGCCTCGTTTCTCTAATTTCACGAATGGTGTCACTTTATTAACAGTGAAATTTAAGTTGGAAAATAAAGCTACTAGTGAAATTGGCTTATCTTCTATGTCTTCAAAACTATCAGTTAATGATGGCTCACAATATGCATTAAGCGAAGGTATGCTATTAAATTACAATTATAATGAAGTGATTAAAGCTGGTGAAACTGGCGAGCTATTACAAGTATACGTATTAGACCAAGAACAATATGAAAAAATTTGGAAAGATAAAGCCTTTGACATCGAATTGGGTCCTATCCGAAATAAAGGAGCAGAGGATACTTCTAAAGGTAAAAAAGAAACATTTACATTACCAAGATAAATGGCAAGAGCCCTCTCGTAAATTGAGAGGGCTTCATCGTGTTGAAAAACTAAATAATCAAGGGACTATCTGTGAATGTAGTGTCATTTTAAAAGAGGAGAAGAGGTTCGAGCCGCTTCCTCCTCTTTTGATCCATTTGCAAGATCATTCTGTATGTAAAGATTCCATTACTGACCATCTCTTTCAATGTTGTAACTTTTGCTTTTTGTCATAGTATACCTAATTCAGTATGTATGAGGGAATTAAAATTGAACAATATATTTTTAATGATAAACATTAATTAATTATTGAAAAGGATAAAGTGAGATGTATAATTAACAATAAGAGAGGGGATGCTAGGAATGGAACAAATAATCCAAAGTAAAGAATTTCGATTTTTAACAAAAGGGTTACGTTCAATTTTCACAATCTTGATGGTTTTAATCATTTTTGTACTTACTATGATCGGCGTATTATGTGCAGGAGTAATGTTTGTGCCGGAAAATAGTATAAATAATTTTTTGGTACAAGAGAATATAACAGCTTTCGTTCATTTTGAAGGGATGGAAATAGGATTGGCAGATAAGGTAACGGAAAATATTCAGTATACGAAAATGCATGTCGTGAAATTACTATTTACTGCTACAATATACATAGGATTATTATTATTTATCGTTGTCCAAGTAAGAAATCTGTTAATTAATTTAAGTAAAGGAATTATTTTTTCGGAAAAGAATAGTAGAAAAATGGAATGGATCGCTTACACTGTAGTGGTATTAGGCTTGACAGTAGATACATTTCGAACGTACATTGCCTATACAGTTATTGAACAAACTAAATTAGGTGAGCTGTTAGTAGGTACAGGTTTGGTCAAAGGAATAAGCTTTCACTTAGCCGGAATTAATTGGACATTACTATTATGTGGATTAGTCATTTGGACGATAGCACGTATATTCCGATATGGTGCGTTTTTACAAGATGAATATGATGCAACAGCTTAGGAAGTGAAAAAATGACGATAATTATTCGATTAGATCGAATGTTGGCTGATCGAAAAATGCAGCTTAGTGAGTTAGCAGAAAAAGTAGATGTGTCGATTGTCAATCTATCCAACTTAAAAACTGGAAAGGTTAGAGCCGTGCGCTTTTCTACGTTGAATGCGATCTGTAAGGCATTGGACTGTCAGCCAGGAGATATTTTGGAGTATATAGACGATGAAGAATAACCGTGGCCCGAAGAGTGAATGCTATTCGGGTTTCGATTTTTTTGCATGGTAATTGACGAAGTAAAATTAAGAACTATAAAATAAAAAAGACCGTCTGGACGGTTCTTTTTGCTTTGATAGGGGGGATTGTGTGTCATCAAAAGCAGATTTAAAACGATCACATATTATCCAAACGGCGATTGAGTATTTAAAGGACAATGAATTAAGCACTTTAACTTTAGATAAAATTGCTAATAGGGCGAACATCAGTAAGGGCGGTTTACTGTATCATTTTAATACGAAGGATGCCCTTCAAACAGCAATTGCTGAAATGATTTTAAACGAGGTTATACAATCCTATGAACATCTAGCAAGTTTTGAGCAAGGGACTGGGAGACTGTCGAGAGCGTTTATTTTAGCTTCTCAAAAAGATCTTGCAGATGGGGCATCTTTAAATATTGCGATTCAAATATTGCAAAATGACCATTCATCCATCTCAACAGTTTATGAATGTTTATTAGAAGAGTTGTTTCAGGATGGCTTAGAGGCCACCGTTGTTCATTTAATTCGGTTAACAATTGATGGATTGTATTATTCAAAACTATTAAATATCGCACCGATTTCTGCTAAGGCAACAGATGGTGTCTTTGAACAATTAATGCACATGACAAGGAAGGACTAACATACATGAGTGCTCTTGGTTTTTTATCTATTTCAATTATCGCAGAAGTTTTTGCAAGCTCGATGCTGAAACTTACAAATGGCTTTAAACGATTATTCCCTTCAATTGGTGTAGTGGTTGGATATGGAACAGCTTTTTATTTCTTTTCTCTAACATTACAATCTTTAGCAATTGGCACTGCATATGCAATATGGGCAGGAATAGGAACGGCGCTAACGGCGATCATCGGTGTAGTTTTTTATAAAGAATTATTTAATATAAAAAAGCTTATGGGTATTCTGTTAATTATTATCGGTGTAGTCATACTTAACCTTGCTGGAAGCGGACATTAAGGAGGAATTTGTAAATGAAGGGTTATCTATTTTTAGCGTTATCCATCGTAAGTGAAGTATTTGCAACAACGATGCTTAAGTTTTCAGAGGCATTTACAATTCTAGGTCCATCCATAGCTGTCGTAATAGGATATGGGATTTCGTTTTATTCTTTGTCCCTATGCTTAAAAACGTTGCCATTAAGCCTTGCATACGGCATTTGGTCAGGTATAGGTACAGCACTAACAGTAATTGTCGGAATCGTTGTATGGGGAGATATTTTTAATCTTTACACAGCAACCGGAATTACACTAATTATTGGTGGTGTTATTCTTCTAAATCAGGGAGACCATCATAATACGACAACATAACATTCAAAAAGGAAAACGTCCTACTTTGTAAAATTAAAGACAAGTGAATGTATTACAAGTTATTAATATCAAGGCGTTGTTTTTAATGTCACACATTATATTAAATAATTAGTACATCACTTATATTTAGTGGTGTACTTTTTTGTTAATTACCCCTCTAAATGAACTCATTTACTACCACAACAACTCTGATGATGCAAATAGTTACAGCGATTGAATGTTGCGATAAAATAGAACGTATATTCCTGAAATGTACATTCTGTTTGGAGGCAATAGCTTGAAAGAATATAAAGTAAAAGAAGTGGCTGACTTATTAGGTAAGCACGAAGAAACTATTAAACGTTGGATACGGTCAGGCAAATTCCCTAACGAAAACCGATTCCCCTCCAATCACTCCCTTCTAATTTTCTATAAGCAAATACACCACCAACTATATCTACAACTGCTGACATGATAGGATTAATTGAAAAATTAATGAATTACTGTAAGTCATTTCTCATTTGAAAGTTCTACTTTTTTATTAAATTACTAGGAAGATAGATTTAATCTATATTTGATAAACTGATACTAATTATCAATATTTTAAAATGTTTAAATATTCCGATATTCGAATTTGTTTATTTGTGATAAATTGGAAATATCACACTAATTAGAAAAGTGTGACAATTAAAAGCGGAGGGGGAAATGAGATTTGAAAAATTTTAAGTTTACGAAGTTCTTAAGTAGTATTTTAGCTTTCGTTATGGTACTTTCTCTATTGGTTCCATTGTCGAGTGCTAGTGCTGAAGAATCGAAACCATTCAAGCAAGATAGTCAAAGTGAAAGTATAATTCAACAAAAAGCGGCTATCGCTGAACAGCTAAGCTTATCTAAAGATGGTCCAACTCTTCACGAAAGTTTACAAAATCTATCAGGCAATCAAGATGTTGCAGTCATCGTTCATTTATCTGAAAAGCCTGTGGCACTAGAGCAAGGAATGAGCCAACTCAAAGGCCAAAAATTCTCTAATGCCCGAGCAAATGAAGTTCGTTCAAATGTAAAAGCACAACAAGCAAAAGTTTCAAAAGAGTTAGCTATTAAAAAAGTTCAAATGACTCAAGGATACACATTTGATACTGTTTTAAACGGTTTTGCGGCAACTGTGAAAGCCAATGATCTCCCGAAACTGCTTACAGTAGAAGGAATTACATTAATCGAACCTGATGCAATTGTTTACGCATCAGAAGATAATACGATGAAATCATCGGAACTAATTAAGGAAGATCAATTAGAAGCTCAAATGAATACAAGTAATTCTTTCCTTGGCATTGAACAGCTTTGGAAGGAAGGAATTGAAGGACAAGGAATAAAAGTAGCAGTATTAGATACTGGTATTGATGTAGATCACCCTGAGTTCGCTGGAGTTTACAAAGGTGGGAAAAACTTTATTCCAAATTCATCAACATATACGAAGCCTCGGACAGATGACGATGCATCGGAAACATTGCCTTCGGAACGTCCAGTTGGGACACCTGAATTTAATGAAAAGGGAAGCGCGTTTTATACTTCTCACGGTACACATGTTGCTGGAACAATTGCAGCAATCGGAGCTAACGAATTCGGTATTAAAGGAATTGCTCCAAAAGTAGACCTTTATGCTTACCGTGTTCTTGGGGCGTACGGAAGTGGAGCTACATCTGGTATTGTTAAAGCAATTGAAACTGCTGTAAAAGAAAAAATGGACGTTATCAACCTTTCACTTGGCGGGGGTGCTAACTCTGAAACGGATGCTGGTTCATTTGCTATTAATAATGCAATGATGGCTGGAACAATCGGAGTAATTGCAACAGGAAACGAGGGTCCAAATCGCGGAACAATGGGCACGCCTGCAACTGCTCGTTTAGGAATTGCTGTTGGTAACACTACAAATCCAGAAACAATGTATAACGGGGAAGTGAATGTTACAGTTGGGGGCTACAACTTAACAAAACAGCTTCCATTAATGGGAACGACTTTTGCGAAAGATTTAGTAACACAGCTTCAAGGAGAATTTGACCTAGTTGCTGTTCCTGGAAACGGGGAAGTAAAAGACTTTGAAGGAATTGATGTAAAAGGTAAAGTGGCATTGATTTCTCGTGGTAGTATCGCATTCGTTGATAAAATTGCGAATGCAAAGTCAAAAGGAGCAGTCGCAACAATTATTCATAACTTTGCTGGTGGAACGAATGCACCGAACATTTCAGGCACATTCCTTGGTGATTCATTTGAGTTTCTGCCAACATTTGATATGTCCCAAACGGATGGCGCTGCAATACGCGCTGCATTAGCAGGCGGAACAGGGAAAGTAAGCTTTAGTAAATTTGCTTCCACAAAGACACTGGGAGATGATGTAAACGATTCAAGTTCACGTGGACCATCTACACCAAACTTTGATATTAAACCAGATGTAAGTGCACCTGGAACAAACATTATGTCCACGATTCCAATGTATAAAAAAGATTTCCCTGATGCAGATTATGGGGAAGCATATGGTCGTAAAACAGGAACTTCTATGGCAACACCGCATATTGCAGGTATTGCTGCATTAGTTAAACAAGCAAATCCTGATTGGAACGCGTTCGATGTAAAAGTGGCGCTTTCTAATACAGCAAAGGTTATAGATAAAACAAAATACGATGTGTTTTCTCAGGGTGCAGGGCGTGTAGATCCTTATGCAGCAGCTCATCCGGAAATTCTTGCCTATGCACTTGATAGCGCAATTTTAGATGGAACTGGTGTAGTTACAGAAAATTTGAAAGGTACAGTTACTTTCGGTCCACAATCACTTAAAGACCGAGATATTTCTGTAACGAAACAAGTTTTAGTAAAAGATATTAAAGGGAACGGCGGCAATTATAACGTATCAATTGATGTGACAAAAACATTTGGTGATGCAACTGTTAAAGTAGATCAGCCGACATTTAATCTAGTTGGTGAGCAAGTTTTAAATATTACATTAACTGCTTCAAAAGCTACGGCACCAAACGGCTCTGAAATACTAGGGTATATTAACATCAGCGGCGGAGATACAGCAATTTTATTGCCATTCGCAGCTGACTTTGGCGGCGCGGCAGCAACTGCAATCAAAGATTTTAAGATTACAGAAACAGACCTATCCTTTAATGGGGATGGAGTGAAAGACTCAGCTGTACTTTCATTCACATTAACTGGAGATGTAACTACTAACTATATCGAGCTTTGGGATATTATGAATCCTGAAGGTGGAGAATACGGAGACGGCTACATTGGTTATCTACATGCAGGTACTGCGCTAGCAAAAGGCTCTTATACGCTGAATGTCGGTGGGCAGTACAAACCATGGGGAACAAAACCTGCCACAACGATTCCAGATGGTTTGTATACAATTGACTTCACAGGTCTTGCAGCATCAGGAGTAGTTTCCGATTATGTTGGACCAATTGTCGTGAAAACGACTAAACCAGAAATTGCTGGTTCAGTAGCTGAAGGTGTCGCTACAGGACAGGTAACAGATAAGTATATCGACTACAATGAAGAGTTATATTTATATGGTTTAAATTACAATTTAAATGATAAATTAAAAGCTTCCTATATTGCGACGGTAAATGGCCAAGTACAAGCGCCAGTTGCTTTTGAATTAAATCAAGACGGTAGCTTCACATTCCCAGTAACAGCAGAAACAAATGCTATATCAGTAATAATAAATGACGCTGCGGGGAATGTTGGTGAAGCAATGATATATGAAAAAGAAGTAGTAGAACCAGTAGTAGCACTTTCTGTAAATCCAACTAAGCTAGACCTAAAAGCTGGAGAAACTGCACAACTTACGGTAACAGAAACGTCAACGCCTGCAGAAGGTGATGCAACAGAGCAAGACGTAACTTCGAAAGCTACTTATGTTGTTGCAGATGAAAATGTTGCAACAATAGTAAATGGATTAGTAACTGCAGTAGGTGAGGGCAAGACTACAATCACTATTTCATACGGTGATCATGAAGTTACTGTAAATGTTACAGTTAAAGCACCTGGAAATGGCAACGGAAACGGAAATGGCAACGGAAACGGAAATGGCAACGGAAACGGAAACGGCAACGGAAACGGAAACGGAAATGGCAACGGAAACGGAAACGGAAATGGCAACGGAAACGGAAACGGAAATGGCAACGGAAACGGAAATGGAAATGGCAACGGAAACGGAAATGGCAACGGAAACGGC